>JABXGY010000466.1 GCA_016550395.1 archaeon
CGTTATTGTTTAACAGCAGGAACTTTAATACCGGATAGTTCTAAGCGTTAAACTCAATTACCTAGCGAATCAGATTCAGATACGAATAGAGGCTTGAAGAAATGGCGCAAGATATCGTCCCTAGAGTCACTTGGCGACACACTTTCTATATCGCAGGACTGATGTGTTTAGCATTCATTGGAATTGACTGGCTACACTTCTTTATTTTTGGAACCAAGTTCACCTACCTGCTCAACCCCGGTTCTCCAACAGCTGCCATAGATTTTGTGTTCTACATATTAGTGTTCGCTGGAATGGGTTTCTTAGTTGGCTTCTTAGTAAACTTTGGAACAAAGGATGTTGTCGTCGCTGGAATTCTAGGTCCATTATTTTTTCTTATCGTAAACGGTTTTATCCTCTATGGGCTTCTCCTTCTGAATCCCGCATATGGTTCACAATTAATTCCCCATTGGTACTGGATTTGGGGTTCTTTTCCTAATTGGAATGCAATACTCCCTGAAGTCATCATTGGGTTTGTAATACTGTATCTTCAGAGTTTTCTCATCTTCTTCATCCTTGCATTTCCATTTATTCTTGCATCGAGTTTCAGTGGCCATGCTATTCGTGAAACAATGGGTTGGAACTTCCCTGGGTAATCTCCTCCTTGAAGAAACAGAGATAAAGCCTAAGTTCTACCCCTGTTATTACCAACAGCATACAACGGTGAGACGCCTTGATCAAGGGTGATAAAGTAACTCTTCGTGGTCTTGAACTAGATGATGCTGAGACTATTCTGGCTCATTTTAATGATGTTGAATTACGCCAATATCTTGGACATCTTATCCCGATTTCTAAAGACGAAGAACAACAATGGATTCGTAACACTTGGGAATCCCGACAAAAAGGTACAGAACATGTCTTTGGCATCGAGCTCAACAAAAACCAACAACTCATTGGAACCTGTAGCTTATTTGATATTCACCAGATCAATCGGTCAGCAGAATTAGGTATTGCCATCTGGAATAAGCAATATTGGAGTAAAGGTCTGGGACAAGAAGCCCTCCGATTACTTTTGAATTACGGCTTTTACTTCCTCAACCTCCATAGCATCTTCCTTATTGTAAACGAGGATAATCCACGAGCAATTCGAGCATATGAAAAAGTAGGATTTCAACACTCCGCTCGCCACCGAGATGCACTCTTTCAAAATGGTACATACAAGGATACCATCTTAATGGATATCCTGGAAACCGAGTTTCAACAACTTCATCCGCCAGCTTTACCTTCTTTGAAAAAAGGTGAGTGACATGTTCGAGGGAACCAATATCCAGTTACGCGGATTTGAACTTGAAGACGCAGCAACAATAATCAAATACTACAATAATTTAGATGTGCGTCGATTCTTAGATCATCCCTTTCCTCTTTCACTGCAAGATGCCGAAGCGTGGATTCGCAATACGTGGGAAACTTCAAAAAAAGGCAAAGCGTACTTTTTTGCTATCGCATTAAAAGAAACCAATCAACTCATTGGAACCTGTGGACTATTTGCCTTAAGCCGAATCAATCGAAAAGCAGAACTAATGATTGTAATCTACAATAAAGAATACTGGGGAAAGGGATTCGGCACTGAAGCCATTCAGCTCCTTCTTAATTATGGATTTAAGCAACTTAACCTCAATCGAATCATTTTATTCACCCATGATGACAACACTCGTGCTCAACATATCTACGAAAAAATAGGGTTTAAGCCCGGCGGAAAGCGCCGCCAGGCTTCGTATTTTGAAGGTGCTTATCACGATTTATTATTGTACGATTTACTAGCGTCTGAATTCCAAGAGTAATCTATGCTTCAGCTCGTGAAAATAAGTATGTTCCTAAGACAATCATCGCCAGTGAGAATCCACCAAGCACACATAAGGTGATCAATGGTCCGAGAGGACCAAGCAGTGGTGTGATGTATCCTGTAAGACAGAAACGTAGCAATTCGACTCCATAGAATAATGGGTCCAGTAACATTGCTATTTGAAGCGCTAGTGGAGCGGTGTCAATTGGAAAGAAGACACCAGATAACATGAATAGGGGCCACATCACAAAGGTCGTGATTAATTGGAAGGCATGGAAATCTGTTAAGGCAGAACCAATAGCTACGCCTAATCCAACGAATCCTGCAGTAATTAGGAGCATAACACCAATTGCGCCAAAAATCCCAAGGGCAAAACGTAAATCAATGAAAAAAGCCCCTAACGCTGTTGAGACGACTAGGATGAGAATTCCCTGAATAGAAGCGGTTACCGCACCTCCAAGAATCTTCCCAGTAATGATGCTCGTTCGGCTAACTGGTGCGACTAACATTTCTTTGAAGAAACCAAATTGCCGGTCAAAAATGACTGAAACACCAGAAAATACAGAGGCAAATAACAGGCTCATAGCTATAATTCCTGGGGCGATGTACGTAAGGTAATTACCTCCGAGAGCTCCACCAAAGAGGCCTCCGATTCCAAACCCCAGAATGAGGAGGAAGAAGAAGCTTTGGGCAATAGAAGCAATGATTCGTGCTTTCGCTCGCCAAAATCGTTTCAATTCACGTAATAAGACCACATAAATTGCTTGTCCAGAAATGGGCTGCATTTTCTTTTCACATCTCCTAGTGAGGAGTTGTTCCTCCACGAGCTTGACGCATTGTTCGA
>JABXGY010000467.1 GCA_016550395.1 archaeon
ATTTTTTATCACGATCAAGAACAGAGGAACGTTGCTGATAAAATGATTAAGGAATTAGGCCGGTCAAAGACCTGCAAGGCGCCTATTGTAACAACTGTTGAGCCCTTTACCACTTTTTATCCAGCGGAGGATTATCATAGGGACTATTTTAAACGGAATCCAAATGAAGGTTATAGCAGATTTGTGATTGCCCCCAAACTTGTGAAACTCGAGAAGGGTTTTTTGGATAAGTTACAAGAGTATTCAAAATGAGTTTCAAATGTTAAATTCGTTCTAATGGCGTTATTCCCAGTAAAGTGAGGGCATTTGAGAGAACTTGCCGACAAAGATCTACAAGAAGTAAACGGGCTGTTTTGAGTTCCTCGGTTTCAGCTTTAAGTACAGGACAATGGTTGTAAAAGGAATTGAAAGCTATGCAGAGAGCGTGGGTGTATTCAGTGAGGTGGAAAAGCTCAATTCGTGTGCCCCAGATTTCTCTTTTTATTCCTCGAATGATTTCGAGGAGAACTTCTGGATAACGTCCTAGGAGCTTTATGAGTTCGCTTTCAAAGGGATTATTTAATTCGCTGATTCGTGCAATAGTTGGTGCGGTTTCCTTTCGGAGGATAGAGTTGGCGCGAGCGTGTGTGTACATAAGATAAGGAGCTGAATTGCCATCAAAGTTGAGCATGTCATCCCATTTGAAAATTATTTGTTTTTCCACTGCTACTTTGAGAAGGGAGTATCTGACTGCAGCGGATCCAATGGCTTCTGCGACCTCTCGGAGGAAGCTCGAATCAGCTTCGGGATTTCGTTTTTTCACTTCTTTTCGAGCCCGTCGTGTAGCTTCGCGGATAACAGCATCAGTACTGAATCCGATCCATGTTCCTTTTCTTCCTGAGAATCGGGCATCTGGGAGGGTTACGAATTCATAAGCTAGATGATAATAATTGGCTGAAGCGTCCTCGTACCCCAAGGTCTTCAAAGTCAGATAGACTGTACGTTGAGGTTGACTTTGAGGCATTCCAATTACATTAAATATTATGTCCGCTGGACGATAATGTCCCGTTTCTCCTTTTTGAGCCGTCGTCCAAATGACGTTTTCGTTGGTTTTGGGGCTTTTGAATGGCTTGTACATGAAAGGATCTTTGATGATACCGAATTTCCAAAAATGAAATGCAATATCCTTTCCAGTATATGTGGCGACTCCGTCGGAGCGGACTAACACTTTTTCGGTATCTTTCAAATGTTGAAATTCTTCGTATGCGCCGAGATCAACGATAACGCATCCAGCCTTAGTACCTTTGGTTGGTCGTAAAGTGGTGGGAGCCTCTAACATCTTCTCAAGAGCTTGGGCAAAAAGGCCAGAATGTGCAATATCACTTTCCCAAACTAAAAGATCATGGTGTACATTTAGCCGGTCATGGGTTTTGTGATGGGCTCGAAGCACGCGTTCAGACATCTTCCGGACTTCTGAAGCCACCGCATTATTTCCCTGCTCCATGAGTTTCAAGTACTTGCGAACCTCAGTTTCATCGTATTTTTCCTGAGCATCAACATAAAGGCGACCGACGACTTGATCGTACTTTCCTTTGTATTGTAACGCATTCAAGTGTTTCAAAGCCCAATAAGCAACAGCGATTTGGAGTCCCAAATCATTGATGTAATCCATTCGTGTAACATCATAACCGACGTTTTTCATTAACCGTGCAACTGTATCACCTAACACGGCGTTTCGGGCATGACCGATATGGAGCGGATTGTTCGGATTCACGGCAGGATATTCGACAACGACATGTTTTCCTACAAACATTGTAGATTTGCCATATGATTCGCCGCTTGCTTGAATTGCATCAACGACAGTACGGCGATACGGGATGATGTTGATGTAGAAGTTTACATAAGGACCCTGAGCAACTACCTGTTCAATGAGAGGAAACTTAACAGGGTCAAACACCGCAAGTTGCTGCGCTATCTTTGGAGGGCTTTTTTTCAACTCTTGTGTTAAATGGAAGGCAGCTGTACAGGCGAGATCTCCATGAAGTTGATCAGCTGGCCTTTCTAGATAGTGACTTAGGTCTCTGCCACTGGAAAGGCGGAGTGCTTCCACTACTTGCTTTTTAAATTCTGCCCAGGGGTTTGAATTAATCACCATTATCCGAATCCTGTTCAGAGTATGCGGAGACCACTTTTTTCTCTTTCGTCTTTCAGATTTTCGCCTACTTCTCGTAAGAAGATGAACGAAATGGTTAAACGGAGGTATACAATAAATCGGGTGCATTCAAAGTGGGCCCGTGGCCAAGTGGATACGGCGACAGGCTTCGGACCTGTAGATCCGGGGTTCAAATCCCTGCGGGCCCGCCATTTTTGTTTACTTAGGTTATGTAATACTAGCTGGGTTGATTTAGGCAAAGAATAGAATATGCTCTTTTGTAACCTCCACTGATTATAGGGTGTAAGCCTTTGGGTATTGGGGGCTTGGAGATTATTTGACGGGTTTGAAGCGTGCTTTGAGTTTATTCAGTACGTCCGGTAAGGTGGTGTATTCCATTGAGGAGGGGGGTAGTCGGTGAGGTTCGAAGGGACCATGTCGTCGGAGGTAATCAGCGACGTACATGCATTGGTCACGAGTAAGGTTCCAGGCGGGATCGTCAAATACATCGATGGGTTCTGTGAGTTTGCCATCTTTCATGCTGAAGGCAAGTCCGGTGATACGGGGTGGACCATCAAACCGTGTACACTGTGAGTAATGAAGTGGAACGGGCATGAGTGGACCATTGTGGCTACCGCGCATCCATCCAGTAACAAGGTGTCCAAGGGCAAATCCTTCGAGGATTTCACCTGTGGCGGGGAAACCACTTTGTGCTCGGACAA
>JABXGY010000079.1 GCA_016550395.1 archaeon
CTGCAGCTGTACCCCCAACTATGATTACTGGTTTCTTTTCATTGAAAGCTTTCATATGTATGCCAACCCTGTATCCCGCATTACCACGAATGAACAATTTACCGCCTCGCATACCGTATCCCAGAATATCGCTGGCGTCACCTCGTATAACCACTTTCCCTTCATTCATCGTGTTAGCAACTCCATCCTGCGCATTCGAATTTGTGAAGATGGTGGCACCGTTCAGTAACATGGCAAGGTCATTTCCTGGCACGCCATCAATGTTAATCTGAACTTTTTCACTAATGCTCCTCCCGATGTATCGCTGACCATTGACATTAATTAAATCAATCGTCTTTTCCCCCTCCTCTATCGCCTTTGCAATAATCCTATTAAGCTCTTTGTAGTACATACCCTTCGCATCAATTTTCATCTTCTCACACCACACCCAGCAACTTTTCTTTTCGTAATTCCTTTGGGAACGAGATAAGGCCAAAGTCATCGTCTAACAGATTTTCTTTGAAGGGCGTTACATTTACTTTATCCTTAATTAGTCCCGTGATTATGCCTGCTCTGTCGATAGCGCCGATAAGAATCGCTCCTATGATCCTGTTGTCTTTCAAAATGATTTTCTTGTAAACATTGTTCTTGAGGTTTGATGTGTCGGTTATTGCTTCAAAACTGTCATCTGGGAACGCAATTTCGGGGTTCACGATGCCGATGCTCATGAACGGGAGACCGTAGAATTCAATTGAGTTCATGGGCAGATCCCCCGGAAATTCGCTAGTACCCTTCGACATGTTGTCTCCCGCTATTTTACCTTGTGCGTATGCGCTTGGCAAAATAGGAGTAGTTCTTTTTGATTCGTAAAGCATGTCGTAAGCCTCTGCTACATCGCCTGCCGCGTAAATATCGCTAACACTGGTCTCCATCTTGTTATTGACCACTATTCCCCTATTTACTTCGACGGGTGTGTTCTCAATTATTTCGATGTTGGATCTTACGCCGATGGCTACAATCACCATGTCGCAATCCATTTTTTGCCCATCTTTCAGTATTACATGCGTGATTTTTGAGTCAGAACCTACAATTTCTTGAATCGTGTTCTCAGTCACTATTTCTATCCCCGCCTTGGTTATTCTATCGTGAATGATCTTAGAACCTATGTTGTCAAGAACAAGGCCTAAAATTCTGTCCAATAACTCAACTACGACAACTTTAACCCCAAGTTCGTTAAGGCTCTCAGCAACCTTCAAACCGATGAAACCCCCGCCAACAACTACGGCACGTTTCGCAGACTTTGCCATTACTTTTATTTTTTTGACTTCATCCCATTTTGTAAAAGTCAGTATCTCGTATTTATCGAGACCCTTCATGGGCGGCACGAAAGGCTTTCCTCCCGTTGCGATCAGTAACTTATCGTAAGGAATTTTTTGTTCATCTTCCAAAATCACGACTTTATCTTCAACGTTTATCGATTTAGCTTTCTTGCCCAGTATGGGGGTAACTTTATTCTTCTCATAGAAATCCGCGTCCCTGTAGTACATCCTGTCTTCTGTGACTTTGCCGGAAAGTAACATGGAGATTAAAGGACGCGAGTAAGTATGGTGGGGCTCATCTGAGACAACCGTGATAGGGTTTTCTTGATCGTTAGTGCGTATCGCTTCTATTGCGCCTATAGCCGCCACAGAATTACCAATTATCACGTAACTAATCGGGTTTTCTTGATCGGTTTCTCCACCTGGTAACGATACATTAGGATTGTTAAGAATCGGGATGGATTTTTCCTGACCTGTTGGTACGTTTTCATACACTAATGCTTCGTTAGGGCATTTTCGCACGCATATAGGCACCTCTTCTCCGAAGCATAAATCGCATTTAGAAGCGACCTTCTCAGCAACTTCATCCCTTTTTATAGCGCCGAAGGGACAAGTCATTATGCATGTCCAACACCCAATGCACTTCTCTTTATTGTGTAGCACAAAGCCATTGTTTTTGTAAAGGGCTCCAGTTATGCAAGCTTGAATGCAAGGTGCATCGTTGCAGTGCCTGCATTGAAGCGCGAATGAAATCGGCCCCTTCTCCTCAACTAAGACTCTAGCCAGGGGTCTCCGTATCTCTTCCTTGAACACTTTTATTATCTTCTTGGATTTTGAGTGCTGAACTACGCAGTGAATTTCACATAATCTACAACCTATACAAACCTCTTCGTTCACGTATACTCGTTTCATTGCCACATACTCCTAACTAACTTTCACATGCCAACCCCTGCAGGACGTACTCCTAGAATCTTCATATCAGATTTCGCCAATCCAACAGCGCGTAAGTGGAGCCTGTTTCCTCGCAAGCTTTCTATAGAGTTTATACCCATCCCCCCGAGCATTTCCTTCATTTCTAGTGTCCATCCTCGAATTAGGTTCGTGAGCCTCCTAGTAGCAATATCCGGGTTGAGCCTCTTAACCAAATATGGGTCTTGGGTGGCTATACCCCAGTTACATTTGCCTGTATAACATTTTTGACACATATGGCAACCCATGGCAATCAAGGCTGCTGTCGCGATGTAAACCGCGTCAGCGCCTAACGCGATCGCTTTGATGATGTCTGAACTGCTCCTGTGTCCTCCTCCCACAACAAGCGAGGCTTGATTACGTATTCCTTCCTTCCGAAGCCTACTGTCCACCGCAGCAGTAGCCAATTCGATGGGAATGCCCACATTGTCACGAATCACTGTAGGCGCCGCTCCTGTCCCTCCACGAAGCCC
>JABXGY010000468.1 GCA_016550395.1 archaeon
AAGATCTAAAGGGAAATTGGGACCTGCAGTTCGTCGTATTTGATCTCCAAATTGATGACAAATGAAAACGTATATGAACAATGATCCCAAGATTGTTGCCCAAATGATCCATAGAATAAGGAGCTGTTTTTCATTCGCTCCTCTTTCAGATACTTCCACCGTGTTTTCCTCCTAAAGTTTTTACTGTCTTGATCCCTAACGTTAGAATTAACCGGCCCTAAAAAGCAACGCTTTTGAGGGTCCGAGCAGGACCAATGACCCTGCGTTGTTTAATGACTTGTTATACCTCATATTATTCAATATATGGTTTTTTCTCTTTATCCACCTGGATTTCTTTTAATATGTCGCTTCTTACTATAGCTTTCACGAAGAAATCTTTTTTGCAATTTTTACACTCAACATACCCTTCACCTTCAAAATCTCCATTTTCCGGTCTGCCACCATTTTGAACAGACTTTCTTTCTATCCAAGGATATTTATCACCTATGTTGAGTTCAGTTAAATAACGAGTATCACCAAAGTGTAGTTGAATATATTGTTTTCCCACTTGCTTGCAGCGAGGACATTCCATTTCTAAGTATATTTCGTTGTATGTTCCCATTATTTCATGAGGTATAACGATTTAATCAGCGGCGCGGCTTGTCCGCGTCCGCTGCAGCGCCTTGTTCTGCCTTCTTTGGTGAATATCGGACCACAATAGCTTGACCATCGTAGTCGGACTTCTCAATCTCTTCGCAAATCATTTTCTCGACCTTCTCGGGCGAACCGCCTCCTGTACCAGCGCCAATGAGAGGAAACGCGATGGACAGGAAATTCATTTCTTTTGCTTTGGCAATCGCCGAGCGGACCGATTGACGAATGGATTTCTCCGACGACATCCAAAGATGACCTATTCCGGCGACATGAATGATTGCCTTAAAGGGTAATCTTCCTGCGCCAGTTACTGCGACACCGCCAAGTGGAAGAACGCCGTGTTTTCGTAATTCCTTGAATGGTGCAATCCCACCACGCCTTTTGATAGCTCCGGACACACCCTGAGGGAGCAAAAGCCACCATGGAATTAAATTTCGATTCCAGGCGTTCACAATGACCTCAACCTCTTGGTCGAGTAGATCTCCGCTGACGACTTTTACGGTCATTTTCTTTGGGCACAACGTCAAAATCTGCGGCGCGGTTTACCGCGTCGCTGTACAACGCTTTGTTCTGCTCATAGATCATTCGTTGTTTTGGGTCGTAGCCTGGTACCGTCAGCAACCGAGTGCACGATTGCTCGAACATTGAGGGTGATTTCATCGTGCGGGTTCAATTGCAGAGAGGAGGCGACGGCCTCGATCGCGTCAGCATCGCGATTCAGGAACATGAGAGCAAGCGCTCTGTTGCAGTGAAGGCCAGCGTCTTCTGGTTTGAGTGCTAGTGCCTTGTCAGCGAAATAGAGTGCTTTTGAGAACTCACCGCAATCCATGGCGGCCAAGCTGGCCTCCCGACAGACGTCTGCGTTTCCATTCTGAAGGGCGAAGGATTTTTCGAACCACCAAAGCGAGCGCCGATAGTCACCGAGTACTTGGTAGATCTTGCCGAGAGCCCATTTGGACGACCAGTTCTCTGGATCGATGCGTAGTGCATCATGAAAGAGG
>JABXGY010000469.1 GCA_016550395.1 archaeon
AAGAGAACTTTTTTCCCTCAACCGGTTTGACAGCCCCATCATGTAAATGAATTTCACTTATCCGATGATAATACCGCTCAATAAAATCAAGAACATCTGTAGACCCCGATTGTCCTGACAGAACATGACCAGTGTCTAAACAAACTGAGGTATCCAACCGTTCAGCTATTTGCCAAGTAACTTCAAAGGGAAAATCAATCGTTTCTAGAGCAATTTTTCGTGGGGCAAGTCCTGTGCGTTTAATCAATTCACGGATGTTTTGTTCAGCGACATCCCCTAACGCTCTGGAAATCGCGTCTTGGTATTGTGCTGCTAAGTCAAGTTCAGTGTATTCACTACCAAACCAACCTGCATTATGTAAAACATATACTTCAGGACTAAGTGGGGTCGCTACACTAATTGCATCAGCTAAGCAATCAATAGAGGCTTCTCGAATAAAGGAATTCGGGCTACATAGTTCAATCGACCATAATGGCAAATGTGCTGTATACGTCAAACCTAACTCTTCTTTTACTTCGAGTAAACTTGATATTTGATGCTCAGATAATGCTCCAGGAAGAACGTAACCAATATCTAAGGTCAGCTCCATTAACGAAAATCCGTGCTCATAGGTTATTTGGGCTATTTCACCAAAATTAAACTGGCTAAAATCTAAAGTGCCTTCTGAAAGTAGTTGTTTCATAACCGTTGACCAATCCAAAGCTGTTATCCCAAATCGCATATGATACTACCTCACTTGCACCATGCCTATTCTTCCAGTTAAAAAGGTCGGGGTTATTCATGACCTGCTGCAGAGGAAAAGTGTAAAAGGAACATTATGACGCTAAAGATTGCTTACATTACAATTTGAATTGAGCAGTGTAGAAAATGTCTAAGGTCGAACTAAAAAAGAAAAATCAAATTGCTGTTATCACAATCAATAATCCTCCTGCCAACGCCCTCAACGCAGAAATCTTTGACACACTTCATAAAATGCTTACAGAACTCGACCAGGATGATACGAAAGTCATCATCATCACTGGAGCAGGAGACAAATTTTTCATCGGCGGTGCTAACATCAAACAATTCACAGGTCAAGATGCTAAAGGTGCTGAAAAATTATCGCGCATGGGACAAAAGTTCACCCTCTTCCTAGAACAACATAGCAAGGTCCTCATCGTGGCCGTCAATGGGTATTGTCTCGGAGGTGGCATGGAACTTTCACAGGCATGTGATTTTATCATTGCCTCCGAAAATGCTCGATTCGGTCAAACCGAAATCAAACTTGGCATCATCCCTGGATGGGGTGGCACTCAACGGCTCCAACGCTGGATGGACCCCCAACGCGCCCGTGAACTCATTCTCACTGGCGAAATCGTTCCCGCTTCAGAAATGGGCAACTTCGTCTACAAAGTAGTACCTCCTGAAAAACTCCTACCCACCGCAATGAATTTAGCTAAACGGATCGCTGCTCGTGGACTCGTTGCCATAAAACTCGCTAGGAAAGCCCTCAAACAAGCTATGTATATGCCCATTGAAGAAGGCCTCAAACTTGAAGCGCGCTACTTTGGAGAATCCCTTGAAACGGAAGACGCTAAAGAAGGCATTAAAGCCTTCTTCGAAAAACGCGAACCAAAAGTGGTGGATAAATAGGATTCTCAATATTGATTCTCATCAACTAGCTTATCGAGAGCCCTCGCAGAAATCACAGTATACGCAAATGCTCTGTAAACCTGACGAAACCATTAAAGCACAATATCCTGCTAGTCGTTATCGGCATATTCAATCCTAGTATAAGGAGCGATTTGGGATGCGTAAAACTCATCTAGTTCTAGGACTATTCTTCCTCTTCTTCTTATTCCAATTTACTGTACCAATCATAACTCTACCGGAGGTAGATCCAGCTATAAGTGGAAACTTGTTCTCGTTGTCCTCTTTCAGCCAACAACCTCTCATTCTACAAAGCGATCTCATTGTTTTGCCCTCTGGAGACGATTCTCCCACCGTACCAGATAATCCACCTGGAACCGGGCGCGAAACGCTTGTAGAATGGTGGAATACCTCATACGATTACCGACGAAAAATTACCATTATCGAACCTGATATCGCATCCCGAACAATGGAACCAGTTCATGTTTATCTCACGTTTTCTCCTAATACAGCCCGTGAAAGGATAATTGCCGTTGCCTATTGGGATTTAACCACATGGCATGAAGTTCCATCTCAAGTATGGAACGCAACATTAACTGGTAATTTCTATGACTCCTGCACTGTCTGTTTTCTCGTCAACATTACTCAAAACTACCAAGAAGTGTTTTACATCTACTATGATGATAGTCTGATTACACCACCAACTTATATTGATTACATAACAGCCATCCCGGCCGATGGTCCCCTTGCCAACGATACAGTAATGCCCTGGGTATACTCCAATGTAGATTCAAGCAACATCACCTGTGATTA
>JABXGY010000080.1 GCA_016550395.1 archaeon
TGCGTTAACAGATTCAGACTAAACAAATGCCAGGATCCAGTGGTATTGAAATTATCTGCATAAAAGACATACTGCTCAAATTCTGTTATTATTGTTGGATGAGGAACACTTCCTCCATGGCTAAGAAAGTAGATGAAATTAAAGTCAGCTGTTGAGTTCACACACTCGATTTCAATGTATGCATAAGTGTTCTCTGTTGGGTTTCGAACTTCATCTAGGTACCACCAAAAACGTAACTCTGATGGATTCTGAGGTGTTACTCGTACTCCAGGTGAAAATGATGAACGTGACCAACTGGTATTCCCCCAACTAATAACGCTGTGGTTTAAACTCCAACTTCCTGAATGCGCCAATGGACTTCGACTCCGAAGACCTGGATTAGTTCCAGATGGGAAATGAAACCAACTGCCTATTCCTTCAAAATTACCATTCCTAGTTGTTCCATTAATCCATTCATAGCCATTAGTTGCATTGATGAGTTGCACATCATCAAAATAAGCTCGTACATACTGAGTGGTTCCACCTTGGATGCGAATCGTAAATTTCACTTCTTCAAGTTGGCTTCCACTTGGAATAATTCCTCCAAATTCAGGAACACTGAGAATATCATGAGTGATATTTCGGCTAAATTGATTCCATTGTTGAATTAAACCACCTAAGAAGAAATAGGCATTATTCGTACTATTAACTGCAGTTACTGAGCCATTCATAAAATAGTAGATATTCCAACCGGGGTAGAACTCAAGTTTAAGGTAAATTCTATCATGGTCCAACTCATCGTCGATATTTTGGTCCACCCACCAATCGAAACTGAGCGTTAGATTATCCAAACCTTGCGCTAAATGCAGATTCGGGTTATACACATCAAATTCTAAGGCCCGACCATCCAGGGATCGTCCCTGCATCATCAATGATTTCAAACCTTCGTTCACGGGATGAGGCGCTGCTACAGGACAAGTTAAATAGTCATCGGATGTGGTGCCATAAACATCATCAGGAATCCAAACTGAGTACCAGTTTTCAAAGCCAGGGTTTGGAAAATGATTGTGCGTCCAATTTGCCTGAATTAAATCTGGACCATTGGGCGCTAATAATGATGGTTGAGTAATCCCTGGATCGATTCTAACTAATTGTAAATTATTATACACCATTAAAGGAGTGACTAAAAAAGCAAAAAGTAGTGTTACCAATACAAATGCAAAGTTTCGTCTCATATCTGTAGCCACCAAAGCCTATTGTATTCTATTAGTTAGTTAATCAGGTAAAAGCCTTTGCAACGAAAAAAAATTGAATATACTATTTCCTGCTGTTGATTAAGAAAAAGAAAGGAAAGAGAGGGCAAAGTGCCTTCTGGTCAACATAGCTAAAGCTTCTCCCTGCATTCAGTTACTTACAATCTGCTCAAAAACAGCTAGGCTTGTGAGGAGATACTGACAAAACCAATACTGCTAGTTATTTGCACACTCTAGACTTTAGGTAGCTGATTTTTTACGTCCTGTTATGAAGAGCATTGTAGCGTATTGGAGGTTGAATAAAGCATTGAGAAGAATTTCAATCCTACAAAAAATATCTCTGTGTTTGTTAACGAAGGAGCGAATTTCCTCATCCTTTAGCAATCGCAGCGTATACCCTGCCCCATAGATCTTAGTTACGTCAAAACCAGCCTTTTGAAAAGCATGTGTGATTTCTGGAACTGTATAAAGGCGTACTCGTTCCTCAGTCATGACCGTTGCCTGCAAAAGGAGTTTGGGGGGTTCAATGAGACCAGGTAAATGGGATGGAAGGTTTTGAAACGATTGTTTGAGTTCATTGTATAACTGAGTATCGCGCTGGACACGGTATCGCCGGACAATTTGGTATTTACCCCGGGTAAAGACTTCATGAACTGTTATGAACGAGGTGTCTGATTGGGATTTAGATCTAGTAAGTTGAATTTCAGGTGATCGAAAAATATGGTAATCTCTTCCTTCAGGGGGTTGCGGGAGTACGTCCAGTCCAATAACCCCCTCTTCTTTAAGAGCCGAGTGAGCGGCACGAAGGAGCTTGTGTGGACGTTTAAGGTAGCTGAGGATTGCTCCTCGACTAAATATCGCATCAAAATGCTCCTCAGGATATGATAACTGAGTTGCTTCTTTTACCTTCAAGGTGATTCGCTCAGTAACACCTGCAGCCTTGGCTTTTCGCTGGGCGATTTCAATCATCTTAGCAGAACTATCGACACCAACAATGTGCAAATCCTTCATATCCTCAAGAATTCTTAAGACATAAAGCGAACATTCGGCGGTCCCACACCCCAGCTCCAACGCTCGACGAGCTTGAACATCACGGAGCAATTGAACCACGAGCATGTCAATAGTTCGGTAATAATGATAGTGAGGGCTGCTCTCATCGTGTATCATTTCATCCCAAGTTTCTGCACCCTGATCCCAATGAATTCCTTTGACCATAAGGCACCTTGGGATCCTTACACCTATAAATAAAATTCAAAACTTGATGTAACTCAGGCGATGCGAAAAAGAAAGGAAAGAGAGGGCAGAGTGCCCTCTGGTCAACATAGCTAAAGCTTCTCTCCGCATTCAGCGCAGAATTTACCCTTTGCAGGTGCACCACAGTTCGGACAGAATTTCTTGGCTTTTACGCGTGCATCAACTTCTTTACGAATCACTTTCCCACACTCACTGCAAAATTTCGGTGGTTTTCCGGCCTTTAGGGGCATTGCCGCGCCGCAGTGTGGGCATGCTACGTGGGTGACTCCTTGTTCTTGGGGCTTCTGGGATTGTCGCATCATTTCTGCTAGTTGTGGGATGAGGACGATACCAGCTCCTGCGCCAGCAGATCCTCCACCTTGACCCAGGGCTTCAGCGCTTCGCCGCATGGTTTCGGCGGTGAGTACTTCTCGACCACTGACGCCTTGGACTGCGAAGAAGAGGCGTTCACGGTATTCGGGTGATGTATCCATTCCAGCGAATGCCATGTCAAGTAATTTCAAGCCATATTCTTCGAACTTATCGGATAACCGGGTTTTGGTTTTCATGCTTGTTTCATCAAGACGAGTCATCGCATCCTGAAGGGAATAGCCAGAAAGTTCATCCATGGCAAGTTCGACGAATTTGGATCGGATGAAGTTGGTGACGTCTTGGGTGGTGTAGTTTTCGCCAGCTACGACTTCGTTAACGAAGACTTGAGCATCGTCGATTTCAAACCAAAATTCGCCATGAAACATCAGTGGAGCGAGGTCTCGGGTTTGACCTCTGCCACCGAATTTCCCTTGGAATTTGGTCGTGTTGAGAAACACAACTTCTGCGGTGAAGGGTGATTTGTCAAAACCAGCAATACGGCGGAGAATGCCAGTAAGGATAGGTACGTTTGCTGTAGTCAGTGTATGGCGTCCAACGCCCATCACGTCTAGGGATTTTCCGTCACGATAAAAGACGGCTGCTTGGTTTTCTCGTACTAGACATTGGCTGCCCCATTTCACGAGGTCATTAGGCCATCTGTAGACGATGTCATCTTTGCGCATTTTCTTCCATTCAATTATTTCGGGCATGTTTCTGTCTCCCCCTGGATATCCAGGCTGGAGTTAGTAGAAGGTCTGCGATGCCATTCGTGTCCAGCCTTTTCAACTTTACGACTTTTGTTCTGATGGCTCATTTTGTGGTTGAAAATACCAACGGTCTATGGTCTATTGAAAGTTTCAGTGATTTCTTTGGCTGTAAGCGGTGGAAGCTCATCTTCAAGAAATGCTTCTATGTTCTTGCGGCAATTAGCTTGGGAGTTTTGCTTATAAACGTGTATAAGGTGGTTTCGTAAAATGCTTAGTGGAGTCTCACCCATCTTCTCTGCAAACACAATTTCAACTTTGGCATCAATTAAGAGGTGTGCTGTGTTTTTCCCTCGTTGTTTACTATCTTTTGCAGAAGGATTTGGCATTACTTCCCAAAGTGCAATTTTCCGTTGGTCAATATCCATGACTATGAAAAAGGGAGTTGATCCAAAGTGCATGTTTGGGATTGAGTCTGGAGTTGCTTCCGGTTTGTCAACGGGGAATGCCACGCGGAATGTGGTAGGTAAAACGGGTTCAACATGAACGAGGAATGAAAGTACATCAGAGTATACCTCTTTGACTCGTGTGGAGATTTACTCAGCTAGGAGATGTGATTGAAGAACGGTTGTTTTCCCAGCGACTTCTAGATGCATCTCTCCAAAACAAATTGGTCCTGCTCTCCTTAGCTTAATAGCATGAACACCGAGAACGCCTAGGATAGGTAAGGTGAGTTGTTCAATGGCTTTAATCTGTTCGGGATCTTGTCCTGCATCCATGAGAATTAATACGGATTCATGCGCCAGCTGGAAACTGCTTCTCAAGATAAAAA
>JABXGY010000081.1 GCA_016550395.1 archaeon
ATGCTTATGGTGATTTCTTTGCGCAGGCACTAGACTTTTCTACCCTCGAAACAAGTTGGAAAATTCAGTGAGAACAATTACGGTAAGAGGAGCTCTATGACGAAAAAAATTGGACTTCGGCGTGAGGACAAGGCCTTCGAACTCCGGACACCCATCGTTCCAAGGGATGTACAAGCTCTTATGAATAAATTTAATTTTGAATTCGTTATCGAACCTTCTGAACAACGTACATTTACCGAAGCTGCTTATGCAAACATTGGTGCCTCTGTGGGAAGCCTCGAAGATTGTCCCGTTATTTTTGGCATTAAAGAAATTCCTAAAGAAGTGTTCAAACCTGGGAAAGTCTATCTCTTCTTCGCCCATGTCATTAAGGGTCAATCATACAACATGGAGATGCTCCAACAAATGTTGGATGTTGGTGCGACCCTAATTGATTATGAACGCATCGTCGAAGTCGATTCAGGGCGTCGACTTGTCTTTTTTGGCAACTGGGCTGGATATGCAGGAATGGCAGAAACCCTTCGTGGATTGGGTGAACGGTTAAAACTAGAAGAAATTGCTCCGAATCCCTTTGCCGATTTACGGTTTACCTATGAATATGATGGCATGGATGATTTACAAGCAGCTATAAAGATTGTTGGAGAACGTATCAGAGATGAAGGATTCGCTCCTGAGCTAGCACCATTGTGTGTGGGTTTTATTGGCTATGGAAATACATCCCGTGGAGCACAAGCTATCTTCGATTTACTTCCCCATAAGACAGTATCACCACAAGAACTGGCGAGTCTACCATCAGATAATCATTCGTTGTATAAGTGTGTGTTTCGTGAGGAGAATACGGTTCGCCCCAAAGATCCATTAAAAACCTTTGAGTTGCAACATTACTATGACCACGGGAAAACGTTATATGAATCGAACTTTTTCCAATATCTGCCCCACCTCACGATATTGATGAATTGCATTTACTGGACAGATAAATATCCGCGTATGGTAACCAAAACAGAGCTTAAGCAGTTATGGGATCAGACCGGAGGAAAACCACGGCTAAAAATCGTGGGAGATATCAGTTGCGATATTGAAGGTGCCATTGAGTTCACCATTGATTGTACAAAACCTGATAAACCTACTTTTGTATATGACCCAATTCGTGAAGAAATGCAGTTGGGAATTAAAGGACCAGGTGTGGTGGTGATGGCGGTAGATAACCTGCCCACAGAATTGCCTCGGGAAGCATCAACATCATTCAGTGAAACACTCCGGCAATTCATTCCAACTATTGTAAAAGCTGATTATTCAGTTCCATTTGAAGAATTAGACCTTCCACCAGAAGTGAAGAAGGCTGTAATTGTCTATCAAGGTAAACTTACACCCGAATATGAATATCTCAAAAAGTATTTGTAACGAGACACAACCAACAAAGAGCGGATGGAGTTAACGGATGAAACATGTACTTGTCTTAGGTGCTGGATTAGTAGCACGACCTTATGTCCAGTATATGCTCGATCATGACTATCTTGTGACCGTTGCCAGCCGTACTGTAAGTAAGGCGATGCAGCTGATTGGCGATCATCCCAATGGGGAAGCTAAAGCTTTTGATATTACACGTCAGTCTAAAGAGTTAAAGGAACTGATTAAACCGGTTAATCTTGTTGTATCCCTTTTACCGTACACCTTCCATGTGCAGGTAGCTCGAGAATGTTTACGATATAAAGTGGATATGGTAACAACCTCATATGTTTCTGATGAAATGCGATCGTTGGATGAACAGGCTAGACACGCTGAAATCATCTTGTTAAATGAATGTGGTGTGGATCCAGGTCAAGATCATATGTCAGCCATGAAAATTATTCATCAAGCAAAAGCTGTAGGTGGAAAAGTTGTTTCGTTTACCAGTTTTACTGGCGGATTACCAGCTCCTGATGCGAATACAAACCCATTTGGATATAAACTCTCTTGGAGCCCACGTGGTGTGCTTCTAGCTGGACGGAACTCGGCACAGTTTCTGAAGGAGGGGAAGATAGTTGAAATTCCTTCTGAAGAGCTTTTCAATAGCTGTCATGTTGAATGGATTCCTGAACTGGGAGATTTCGAAGGGTACCCGAATCGAAATTCACTCCAGTATATCGATATCTATGGTTTACAAGGAATCAAGACGATGTTACGTGGAACGCTGAGGTTCCCTGGTTGGTGTAAGACAATGTATAACATGGGGCAACTGGGTCTCTTTGAGCTCGATGAACAAAAATTGAGTAACCTGACTTATGCGGACTTCATGCACGATTACCTTAACTTGCCCACAGGTTCTAATTTGAAAGAACAAGTAGCTAAGCGATTAAATCTCCCTCACGATGATGAAATAATTGAGCGTTATGAATGGTTGGGTCTCTTCAGTGACCATACAATCCCCCTTGATCGTGGAGCACCATTAGATGTGCTGGTTTCACTCTTTGAAGAGAAACTCCAATATTCACCTGGGGAACGTGACATGATTGTAATGCAACATAAGTTCACAATTGAGCATCAGGATAATTCGCAAGAACACATAAGCTCAACCCTCATTGATTATGGTATTCCGAATGGTGATAGCTCAATGAGTCGTACGGTCGCTCTGCCAGCGGCCATCGCCTCACACCTTATCCTAACCGGTGAGGTACAATTAAAGGGTGTACATATTCCCATCGAACCAAAAATTTATGAGCCTGTCCTCGAGGAACTCGCGACAATGGGTATTCAATTTAAAGAAGAATCCACAAGAACCTAATCTAGCGCGCCCAGTATCAAGAACCTTTTTGTAGCCCGCAGCATCTTGCTAGATAGCGGGTAATGAGAGGTGCCATTTTATGGAACGGAAGACTCTCTTTGTCGTGATAGTTGTCATAGCATTTGTCATCATGTTAGATGTTATCTGGGCTATTCTCAACTACATTTTTCCACTTCTAATTTACGGATGGATTGACATTTCTCCTATTATCGCGGGTAGTGGCGTCACCGACTGGCTAGTTCTTTTTTATCTAATTCCTATTTTGGCGATCCCGTTTTATTTACTGATGGCAATCATTACTCCTCGTTGGCTCGTATTACCCTTAAACCGACTTCTCAACCCAGGAAGCGAAGTCTACTATTATGGTGTTGATACGAAAAAGCCATCTCCCATTTACACTATCTTTCGGAGAGCGATTTTCGCATTGCTCCTAACCTTTGGCTTATCACTTACAGTAGCAACGACCTTTGGTCAATATTTCATCATTTGGAACCCTACATTCCCATCATCAATTAATGTATGGAATACGGCCGCGGTCATTTTCCCACTGGTATTTTTTGCCCTGGGAGTCATTTTACCCTCATCTTGGCTGATAGATGACAGCAAAATTCTTTTTCATAGCCAGCCACCCAGTGGCTCTCAAGAACTCTTCAGCGCTGGACGCGTTCTAACTTATCTGTTAGCCGGATATGCAGGAATCTCAGTTCTCATTTTTTACGGTTACATCATCATCTATATCGGCTTTATCTACGCTACAGCTGTCATTACTCCACCCTGGCCATGGGTCCCCCCAAGCTTTGTTGTGTTAATCACCCTCCTGAATCCTTTCATTTTCATCTATATGCCACTAATAATGCTCCTAGCATATGATTACTTCCTCCCGCAGCTCAAAAAACACCTCAAATCCTACATGGATTCACGGGGTACACAACAACTTTCAACCATGTGTATTGTTGATGTAGATATTTCCGACTTTCTTGGATCTGACAAACCTAGCGAATCAACCGATTCCAGTGAATCCGAAATAAGTGTGAACGAGGAAGAATAACCAACTCTATTCGTCCGACAAAGCAATATGCACCCTCCACTCTTGTACCCTCTATGGATCCTGTTCGTCTTTCCCAACAATTAGAGTTCATTGCAGAAATTGACAAGCTTAAACGCATTATCCGCGAATCCTGGTTAGTGGATGCGAGTCGCAAAGAAACAGATGCTGAACACTCCTGGCATATCACAGTCATGGCACTCTTACTTCAGGAATATGCTAATGAAACTAACATTGACATTTTCAAAGTCATGAAGATGCTCCTCATCCACGATTTGGTTGAAATTGATGCCGGTGACACATTCATTTATGATAAAGACCACGCTAAAGACCAAAATGAACGTGAGACTAAGGCTGCGAACCGGATTTTCGGGTTATTACCTGTAGACCAACAAGCAGAATTCTTCGGTCTGTGGGAGGAGTTCGAAACCGTTAAAACTCCGGAGGCGAAGTTTGCTCGAACCATCGATTCGATGCAACCACTTCTTCTCGCGTATCTCAATGGAGGAATGTCCTGGAAAATTC
>JABXGY010000082.1 GCA_016550395.1 archaeon
ATAGAAAAGCTATGATAAACCATGTCGTCGCTAAGGCTATCACAACAATTATGGCCCAGTTTGTGACATGTCTAGCTCGTGTAAGATTTTTATCAATCCGGGTATTTGCATGTGACATAGGTTTTCAAATCCGTGTATAGCAATCTTTCGCTATAATTTCTCATTTAAACATTTATTCATCATCGCAGAAATCTGGAAAAAGTAAAGGTTCATCTTAGATTGTAATGGAAACTAACATTTATGGTAACGAGTCTTTTCTTGACTTAGCAGGAAGAAAAAGAGAGAAAAAGGAAGGATATCGAAGAAGCGTGGTAGGGTCTAGTAATCTAGACTACTTCCACGCCCATTATTACTTGCTCGCGATCCTTCCACTTGCGGTTCATTTGCGAAACCATTTTTCGAAGATCCTTGATATGTCCTATAGCTTCATCGGGATCATCTTCAACCAGAATTAAAGCATCTTCGCAATTCTGATCAAAGACTTGAACTTGGTCTACAAACCAGGTGTCATATCGGAGCATGTTCATGAGGTCATCTTCTTTGATTTTAATGGCATCAAAGAATGGTCGGTAACCATAATCTGCGTGTTCGATTTGGCTAATCAGGCGTTCGGTACGGCTAGTGAGAGAGTCTACAGTCTTGTAGGCGGATTCAAGTTCAGTATCAACAACTGCGGAACGGATGTCTTCTATTTTGTCTTGACTGCGGCGTAAGCGGCTGACAATTTGATCACGGAGGATGCGGTCTGCGTTGCGTCGTTCTTCTTTGATACGATATCCCCGCCAACCGGGTACTAGCTTCATAATTTTCTGGGTTAGAGTGCGTTCATCATCGACTTTTTCCATGATAGATGGTTTGTCTTTATCTCCCAACGGGAATCACCTCGTTGGTCATTGTCTAGGCATTGGGTTGAAAGCTTATAAAATCTCGCTACTGTTCTTGAATCGGTTGTTTAGCATACGTGCTCTTTGTAACGGTGTACTCACTTTTGAATTACCGGGAAGTTTGACTGGTTACTTCGCTTTTTCAGCGGTGATACCTCGGAATCCTAAGAAGAGTGTCATGATCCCCAGGGCTGCTGGGATTATTGTGAGTCCGATACCTGCATAGAAAAGGAATTGTGGATCAATTCCTGGGATTGGTAAAATTGATGAACCCTGATACGCAAGGTATGTCATGATGGCTCCAAATCCCATTATAGCAAACCAGATAATTGCTGAGCCGATTGTCTTTACCTTAAATCCCGTGGTTCTAGGAATCTCTGAGTAGAGAACCCGACCATTTGACGCATCAATAGCAGCTTCATAGGCTTTTCCGCTTCCCCCAACGTTAAAGCGAATGTGATAGATTGGTACATGAATATAGGCGTGATCTGTGACATTGAAGGTTTCACGAGCATCTTCAACGCGTTCAGTTTCGCGGTTGATACGGGAGTAGATGATGTTTCGTGTTGTTGCAATTGCTTGTTGCCGTGCCGCGTCTTCACTTACCTTCGAAAACAGTACATTAGCAGTATGTTCCTTGGCTTCTTCAAGGTTGAAGAATCGGCGGGATCTGGTTGCAATTGGATAGTTTTGGACTTCACCGCGAACCTTGGGTCCTGCATAAAGCCGGATTTGGCGAGTTTGTTCTTGGTGGCCAGATTCTGCAACCCATTCCCAGTGGATACTATTATATCGACCTCCAGATTGACCTCGGAAAGAGGCTTTCCGATCGATTCCACGATAGGAGATGTCACCTTGAACAGTATATACCCAGTAAGGATAATAGGTCATTGCGAGATCAGCGAGCGTAATCTTTTGGGCTAACTCATTATCAACACCGGGCACCTTTACAAGGTAAGCTTTGAGCGTGTCTAGTGCGTCACGTTCTGTATAATTAACTTGAAGCGCATAGTGTTCTTTCATCTGGGAGCCTTCTGGTGTGAAGGACGTTCCACAATAAGAACAGGTAATTATAGCATCAGAGGGATGAACGTTTAGTTCTCCCCCACAATTTGGACAATGTTTCTTTGCCATTATTATTTCACCTTAGTCCATTTGATTCTTTCAATCGCCTTTCTCTGAACTGATTTTGAAGGTTTGGTTAGTTGCTACAACTGCCACGGCAAGACTTACAACAACCATGGCCAGTGATAGGAATGTCATATCAGATGGTAGTAGTTGCGCGATGAAATAGGTGCCAACTGTTCCGATGAGTAGAAAGAGAATGCTGATGAAATACATTGCACCTCGAAAAGCTGATGATACAGGGACTTCACCTTTCAGAACTTTTTTCGTGTGTCCATCGACGCCTACACGATAAGTTTCCGTACCGAATTGATATCGAACAAGCCAATGTGGGATGTGTAATAGGTAAGAACCCGTCTTTTCAATTCGGCTATGGCAATCCCAAATCTCTGTTGCTTTTGCGTCAGCACGACTGCGATGTTCTTGTTCAATGAAGGTTTCAGCGATTTCGTATGCATCTCCATCGGTGAGTTCACTGTTCAAGAAGAGGGGTTTTGATTCAACTTCAGTAATTGTGTTGTAATCAAAGGGCTTTATTTCCCTCTTAGTCACGTGAAGTGCCTTATCCAGTTCATCTTGGCTATAAAAGGTAGCACCCCGTCGGCAGAGTACATTAACTGAACGATTTTCATTAAAGTCCCCGGTAATCGGTTCGTATTCGATTTTGGTTCGGGAACGACGTTTACCTTGGGAGTCAGTGTAATATTCGGTTTCGGTGTGTTTTTTGTATCCTTCGTAATGTGTATAGGCGTGCATTGATTCTACCCAAAAGGGAACGAATCGCAGGATCGCTTCAGTCACTCGGGCTTTACCACCCCGACCTACCCACTCAGTGATTTTCTCTCGAACATCTGCACTATCTATCGTTGGTTCCAAGACGAAATGATTCTCAATTTTCTCACCCTCGATAGTTGATGTGTAACCACAAAAACCACAGACGATTACTACATCATCTGGCGACACGGTGAGAGGAGCATTGCAGGATTGACACTTTAATGCTGTCATGGTTTCTTTAGGCTGTACAGCTTCCACACTGCTTCCTCCTTACTATCGACAATAACAAGAGTGCCCTTAAGCGTTTCCTCTCATTCCTAGTGTCATCTGCACACCTAAGAGAAAATGAAATGGTTGAATGTGCCACAATTCAAACATTGTCCCTTTTTGTCAAGTTGGGTGAGGGAAATGTCATAGATTTTTCGTTGGATGAGGCGTGTTCCACATTTCCGGCAATAGCTGTTCTCTGCTGGATGATTAGGAACATTACCTAGATAGACATATTGCAGTCCTGCCTTTCGTCCTAACGAATGTGCATGCTCTAGGGTCGTTATGGGAGTTGATGTTGTTAATCCAAATTGAGAGGCCTTGTAGGCGGGATGGAAGGCACTTACATGCCAAGGCACCTCTGCTGTAAGTTCATCGTGAATACGATGTGCTATGCGTGAAAGGCATTGCGTGGAATCATTAAACCCAGGGATCACTAAGGTTGTAATCTCAACCCAAATTCCAAGTTCTTTGGCGAGCCGGGCACTATTCCAAACTTTCTCGATGTCGATTTGACAGTATTTCTGAACAGCTGATCGACAACCTTTGATATCGATGTTTATGGCGTCGAGTCCAGCTTCGGCTAATCGTTTTAGCGTGGTCGGTGTCATGTATCCATTGGAAACAAATGTGTTATAGTAACCTGCCTCGTGAGCAAGTGGCATAACATCCAGGGCATATTCGAAGAAGACAGTCGTGGGCTCATTGAAAGAGAAACTGGTGCCTTGGCAATTTCTACGTTGTATTTCAATGATGAATTGCAGAGGAGACAGAAAATTACAGTCTTTTGGATTAGCTTTGCGTTTGCTAATATTCCAGTTTTGACACCATGGACAAGCAAAATTACATCCCCAGCTCCCAATAGTAAGCGCCCGTGTACCTGGATGAAAATGAAAGAATGGTTTCTTTTCAATCGGATTAGCACTAATGGAGCTGATATCACCATAGGTGAGTACATACAATTTGCCATTCCTGTTTTCTCGAGCACCGCAATATCCACGTTGTTGGGAAGAGATTTTACACCGGCGTTCACAGACTCCGCATTGCACTGTGTTTGAATTGATTTTTTCAAAATGTAGTGCAGGACGAATGCATGGACTGGGCTCTAGTTGAGACTTAGACATCTAAGGTCATTAGGTGGAGGTAAAATTTGAGCCTTGGGGTCCTGTTGAATATCAGTTCCCTACTCTTACAGAAGGCTGAAAAGGGACGTTGAACTAGGCAAACTGGTGAAGGCACTATGACCAAAATTAGTGATGGCGATCAAGTCCTTTTTTATTTGGATGCACGACGTCATTGGTTACTCCGGGTAGAAACAGGGAAATCCTTTCATCTTCATCGTGGTATTTTACATTTTGATGAGGTTATTGGTCAAGAATTTGGAAGCTTTGCTACTACTAGCCTGGGTACCAAAATCGCAGTTTTACCTCCCTTACCTCGAGACATGGCTATCAAAATGGGACGACAAACCAATATCGTTTATCCTAAGGATGCAGGATTGATCCTTCTCTTAGCTGGAATCGGTTCAGGTTCAACAGTCGTAGAGGCAGGAACGGGAAGTGGTGCCCTTGCTTCAATCCTTGGCTATCATGTTTCACCAAACGGTCGGGTAATCTCCTACGAAATCCGAGAAGACTTCGCAGGAGTAGCCATGAAGAATCTGGATAAAGCGGGATTAAAGGGAATCGTCACCGTGAAACAACAAGATATCCTAGATGGAATTACAGAAAAGAATGTTGATTCAGTGATTTTAGATTTAGCTGTACCTTGGGACGTTGTTTCCCATGCTTATGATGCACTACGTGGTGGCGGTGTTTTTGTATCTTTTTCACCGACGATTGAACAGACGCAGCGAACCGTAGAAGCCCTATATGCGTCACATTTCATTGAGATTGTAACCCGTGAGCTTATCGAACGAGAAATCCTTGTTCGACCAGGAAAAACTCGACCAGCAACTCGGATGATCGGGCACACAGGATTTGTAACCTCAGCACGGAAGGTCTTCCCACCCAAACTTATGCAAACTTAAGAACCTAAGTTAAGGTTCGGGTAGAACACGGAATAAATTGAATTATTGTGTTTATTCGAGTGACGCACCACAATTGTGACAAAAACGGGCTTCTGGGGCAGGAACAGGTGAACCGCAACTTGAGCAGAACTTTCCTGTGGAGGCAGTAGCGGCTTGAGGAGTTGGAACAGCGGATAAGATTGGGTCGAGGAGTGAATTGTTCACAGTTCGCTCTCCTCTTCCATGTTCAGGACATTGAATGTTTAACTTTGTGGTTAATTTCTCTGCTTTTTGCCCGACAACATCTACAGGTTGCCCACATTTCCGGCACAAAAGAACGTGTTCTCGAATTAACCCACTTGCCTCTTCATAACGTTGTAATGGTAATGAATATACTACGGTTGCTGTATGAACGGGACAGGACATGTAGAGTTTTACTTTGTTAGCCGTTGGTTTACTTACTCGGGTAATGATGCGTGGTCGATCACAACGTCGACATTTAAGTTTCTGTTGAACTTCATCTACGGACATAAGAGTCACGCTCTTGCTTCCATTATTTAAAAAGCAGCCTTATAAACAATAGCAACCAAGCAGGACCACATAGTACTTACTGAGAAATCATCATCTAACTAAATAAAACATCGTTACTCAAGAAGAGCTGGTTATTATGACTTCCTTGGAATCATTTCCAGTTACACCTACAATGATTTTACAAGCAAGAAAACGCTTAATTGGGAAAATAGTACGAACTCCCCTTGAGCCCTCACCTGCTTTAGAAACTATCGCCCAAGCACCAGTTTTTATCAAATGGGAATGTCTCCAACGAACTGGCGTATTCAAACTCCGTGGTGCTTACAACAAAATCGCTTCCCTCCCAGCGAAAACAGCCCAACGTGGTGTCGTTACAGCCTCCACTGGCAACCACGGTCTAGCTGTAGCCTATGCTGCCCAACAACAAGGCATTCCAGCCACAATCTTTGTCCCCCGAAAAGCATCACCACTAAAGCTAGATAAAATCAAACAGTATGGAGCCACAATTATTGAAAAGGGGGCAAACTATGATGAAGCAGCGACTTACAGTACAAAGTTTGCAAAAAATAAAAACGCCACAATTATTCATGCATATGCTGATCCTCTAGTTATCGCTGGTCAGGGTACCGTTGGTTATGAAATCCTTGAGGATTTCCCTAAGACAGATATTATCATTGTCCCGATCGGTGGAGGTGGACTTATCTCAGGAATCTCATTATGGGTCAAAACCATTAATCCCGAGATTCAAGTGATTGGAGTTCAGACAACTGCCACTCGTGCTTTTTATCAGAATTATAGGGTAGGTCGGCTTTTTCACGTACCCGTTGAACCCACAATCGCGGATGGCCTTGCAGGCAATACGGAGCAGTTGAATCTTGATATTGGCTTACGCTATGTAGACGATGTTGTATTAGTGGAAGAACGAGGATTACAAGATGCTATTCGTTGGACACTGCAAAATGAACGGCGTATACTTGAGCCAGCGGGAGTTGTGGGAATTGCAGCCTTGTTACAAATGAAGGTTAAGATCAAAGGAACCGAAAACATAGTCATTATTGCTAGTGGTGGCAATATTGATCCAGTTCTTTTACAAAGTATTATGCGAACCTAATATGTGTGATATTTTCTAATGGCGTGTGTGGCTTTCACAACCCAATGGGTTTCCATCAGGATCTAAGAAATTAAACACGAAGGTTGAGGAATCATATTCGAAAATTCCTCGAGTGAATTGGATCATTGCCTTCTGTAAATGTTGAAATGTGGCTTCAATGTCATCTACCTTGAAGTACACTTGAGGTATCTTCATAGTTTTTCCAATTCGTGGTCCGGGTGGATTCTCTGCAAGGTGCAAGTGTAATTTGACGGGTTTAGTCTTCAACGTTACAAAGGTGGGTTCGAAGATCTCAACCTCTAGCCCTAAGACTTGGGTGTAAAAGGCTAATGCCCGCTCCATATCACGGACATACAAGATGACTCCACCCAAATGGGAAAAATCGATCATGTTCTAACCCTCCCTTATCAGATTTTTTTTATCAACCTGAAGTTATTCCTCGTTTGCCCCATCGATATTTACCTCGGCGTCGCGTGGGTCCTCCAATTAATTTGGTTGAAATCTCAATTGTTTTTCCATCGATTTTAATGATATTGTAGTTCTGGCAAGGACTGCCACGTAATCGTGGACTGCCACATGTTCCCGAGTAGGATAATACCATGTTCTCAAGTCGCCATAACCATGGATAGTGTCGATGCCCACTCAATACCAAACTCACTCCTTTGTGCATTAATAATTCTAGCATATCACC
>JABXGY010000083.1 GCA_016550395.1 archaeon
GCTTTGGAAAATAGTAAGAGTTTGTTCACGGGTTAATCGCATGCCACCTGTTCCATTCACATTAGTGTTTGTTACTACTGCTAGAGCATCAGCAGCAATCGGGATAGTAACGATGTCAGCACCAAGGTCTTTGTAGGAGCTAGCTGCACCAAAGTCAACTGAACCTTCTTGAGCTGATGTTCGTCCATACCCTGAACCACCTGCAGATACTTCGAGCTTAACAGCACCACCGCTAGCTGCAAAGTAGGCGCTGGACCAGGCTACGGACAAAGGATAGACTGTCGTTGAACCGGCAGTCTTTAGGTTCGTCTGAGCTGGCGGATATGCAGGATGTATGAACCAGCCGACGGGAGCCCCGATAAGTAAGCCGATTATCAAACCGATTACTATACTTGATCCACTTATTCTCATTTCTTGAGTTACACCCCTAGATCTTGTTTGTGATTCGTTGCGCCCATTACAGCATATATAATTAATCGAAGTAATCTATATATATGTGATAGTTTCTATATCCTGTGAAATTTTACCAAAAAGTGAATAATTATGCCCCACGAACCACATAAAATACAAACTCGGAAAGTGCAACTAACTGGAGGAGCCACGTACATTATCTCCCTGCCAAAGGAATGGGCAGAGAATGCCGGGCTTACTCCTGGAAGTGAGTTACAATTAGTACCTCAAGACCGCCATTCCCTACTTCTCTATACAGCCGCGTCTTCCGAAGCAGCAACTCTTTCGGAAACCAAGCTAGACATCGCTTCGGGTTCACTAACGGAAGATATTGTGCGGAATTTCATTACCCAGTATTTAGCTGGATTTGATATTATTCACTTAGATCTAATGTATGTTAATGGTGAGCAACGTGTGACAGTGAAAGAAACGATTCGGCGATTAATGATTGGAGCAGAGATTATCTCAGAGACAACAGATAAGATTATTGTACAATGTTTTCTGGGGCAGGCAAACTTACCGCTATTGAATGCTTTAGAAAGGATGGAGGCGTTGGTTCGAAGTATGCAGAATGATGCTGTCATCGCCTTGATAGAAGGGGAAAAACGCTTAGCTGAGGAAGTTGTGCAGCGTGATCCAGAGGTGGATCGATTTTACTTTTACATTGTTCGTCAATTGGCTTCAGCAATTAGTCGGAATGACCACATACGCCAAATTGGTTTGACAAGCCCTCAGGCTTGTCTAGGTTACCGGCTGGTAGTGAAGAGTATTGAACGTGCAGGTGACCACGCAACTCGGTTGGCTGATATTGCATCAACTACAAAACTCCCCAATAATACGGCACTAATACGGACTTTTACGAAGATGCATCAGGTAGCAGATGCCGCCTTTAAGGATTCCTTGAGGAGCCTTCGAAGTTTGGATGTACCATTGGCACACAAGACCATTCGTCAAGTAAACGAAATGAAGCAACTTGAAGACAAAGGAATACGGCAGTTATTAGGTGGAAAGTACCAAATTGAATCCGTATTGAATTTGCGACTAGCATTAGAAAGCTTAAGACGAATTGCTGAGTACAGTTCGGATATTGCTGAAACGGCAATTAATTTGTCCGTTGAGCGTTGAAGCTGATTACAGGCTAAAAATTAAATTTTGTACCACAGTATGAACAAAATCGTGCATCTTCATCATTTTCTGTTTGGCACTTGGGGCAAATTATTTGGTGAATCTCATTTTCTGCCTCATCAAAGATTTCTTGTAGAGAAGTGGCTTCAATTAACTTGATTTCGGTTATTGCTTTGGCTGAGGTATAAACCGGGCTCCACAGGACCCGTTTGTTATCCTTGGTTCCGTGGATTGGGCATTCTAATAAGACCACCGTGAAGTGTCCTTTTAGCGCGGCTTTTTTAGGTTGGGCGGGTTTTCCACAAACATTACATCTAAAAAATCGGTTTCCAACAGCACCTATCCATTCAGTAAGTCGACTGTATGGAAGGAAAATACGGCGAACCCTTCGATGAACAGGACAACGTACATATGCTGCTAAGGGCTGAAGTTCACGATTTTTTGATACTTGAACTTCGTCAACTTTGAGTAGAATATAGGGGCGCCCACAAGGGCAAGTTAATGCACCCTCCCATGCAACCTCGCTTTCCGGTTCACTAGTATTTATTGTCGGTTCCTCCTTGCTAGTTCATGAGTTGAGATACTTAAGGTTTGGTGACTCATCAACTAGGCTTTCGGAAGAGTAAGATGTATTCATGCACCTTATTGACACGAAATACTGTTGGGTAACCTAAGGGTCGAAGATTATGATAATCGCTACGTCGATCCCAGATTATAATATCTTCCAATTCGAAGCCATTGTTTTTCCATATTTGCACACAATCAATGTGAAATGGGTAGAAGTGTTTCTTTTTTCGGATATCCATCACAATAAGAGCACACCATCGGTTTGGTTTGGTTACAGTGAAAAGTTGTTTTGTTACAGTCCCTAATGCCTTGAGAAACTCAGAATAGGATGAGATGTTTCCTATGTCTTGAGAGGAAGACGAGTAGGGACGGGAATCCTTTCTATCCGCGGTGCGTTGTTGACGATGAATATCCCAATAAGGAGGTGAAGTCACAACCATATCTATCGAGTTTGGATTCACAAGCTGTACTAGGCTTCGAGCATCCTCTGCATAGATGGTTGGTTTAGATAGTTGACCCACTTTCATTGGAATATTATCAAGTCGTTCTTGAGTTGTTTTGATAAATTGTGGGACAATTTCAAAGCCGATACTGGATCGATTTA
>JABXGY010000084.1 GCA_016550395.1 archaeon
GCCAGTTCATCACTCGTTGTTGGTCCAATATTAACAAGCTGGATTGCTAACGGTTCATCCATCTCAAACTTCTTAATAAGTTTGGACACTAGAGACTTAGCTGAACGTGCTGGAAGATAAGAAAACTTGACAGTATGCTCTAATGTTACTCGTTGAATATAACTAAGTTCAGCTTTCTTTCCCCGTTTAGTTAGGGTACTCTTTACCTCTGCTAATGTTAGAGGTTTGGATTCGATGATTTTCTTTGACATAAGAACTCCCTCTAGCCGATTATTTGGGTTTACCACCACTTGATCGAAGATGTTCCGGACGGATAATTAAAAGTTTAGTTTTTTTGCCCAATGTGGTTTCGACTTCATAAGCTCTGCCCCGTCGTCCACGAATAATTCCTACACGACCATGGTAACGTCGATGGGGTTGACCACCATGGATTGCTGGATCGATTAGTATATCGACCTTATCACCCTCCTCGTGCGTTTGTAATAGCTTCCCTAAACTGGGCATGCCACGTTGGCGGATTTTCTTTGTCATCATTTTTCGACTACCAACACGGTAGCCATGAGAGCGTTTCACCATGGTAGTTTATCCTCCGCGATTTCTACGTCAATGACGTCTAACTGCTGACAGACAGCAGGGGTTCCCAAGAGTTCTGCAAAGCTTGGTATAGTGCGTCCCTCATCACCCGATATAAATTCTTTGACATATAAACCGCCTTGGCAGCTAATTGTCAACTCGAAGCTTTGAGCATCAAGGGGCACAATTCCGATTGTGTGGACGCGTTTTTTACGCACTCGATCGGCTCGACGGTGAAGGACTCGTTGAGGAGTACGTTGTTCTATCACTAGGGGCAACGGCAGGTTCTCAAGGGCTTGCAGGTTCTCCTGGGGGATGGGCGTCTCCACATGGACAATCGCCTTATAAATTTTTTTGGAAGAAGTAGCGCTTCCTTTCAGACGTTTGACTACCTGTTTGTTCGCAAACCGAAGATTACCCACAACGATTTTTCCCTTTGTAGATTCATTAACTTGTCTAATTAGATCATCGAGGTTCACGGAACGTTTTCGGGGGCGGAGAACTTCGATTACAAATGGGCGTCCATTGCCTAACATCAATGCATCAATATCCTCGCGTCCTGCACCATGAAACTTAACGTCACTGCCTTGGGTTAATTCGATGATTGATGGGGCTATAAGTTCCTCTACCGATTCAGGATACATCTTTCCCGTGTCCTTACAACGGTCGCATCCTCGCCCTCCACATTCTCGGCAAGGCCATCGTGTTTGGGGTATTCCACGAATGAGTTTCTTATATCGTCCATAAATGAAGAGGGAATGTACATCGAGCTCGACATGAAAATCAGGAATCTGAATTAATGCGACAATATCAGGATTTTCGAAATTAGTTGCAAGTCCCAGCTTGGTAGTGACCAGCTTTCCAATTTCACGGTTTAATTCAGCTTTGATTGGCTCACCTGTGGTAATTTGGAATTCGCTTCTAAGTTGTTCTTCAGCTTCAATGATGGTTGGAGAGATTTTTGTGCCAATTAGAATAGAATGCGCTTCCCATTGGTCTAGGCTTTTTATAACTGATCGGGCTGCCTTATGAAAACGATTCGTCACACCTTGACATATCTCACAGTCCTGGCTACGGGGAGTATCGATTACTCCTTCCTTTTCGAGAAAAGCTCTTGCGGGTTCAAACTGTCCGTTTTCAGCTAAACGACGAATGAGGTTGGTTCCTCGCTTGGGTTTTTGGTGATACACTTCTGTCGCGATCATTAACAATAGGGTTTTCAAAGCAACTCCGCGGTCCTTGTTAGTTAGGCCATATCCTTGCATAGCAAATTGTCTACCTAAACACCAATCACAGATGGTATAACGACGAAGAATTCGCTGCGCGCTAGCAATCATTTTACCCAACGTCATTAAGGCAACGACAACTTAGCGACTTTTTCAGTCTTTCTGCATCACGAAATCCAGGGCATCTAAGGCTTGAACCACCTCAAGAATGGCTAAGTCACGGTGGAAGTCATCTCGATAAAACTCAGGCCTATGTTTCAAAAATACTTCATATGACCACTCTGTAAACAGTGGACAATACATAACCATTTGACTCGTTTTAGACAGAGTATCTCGCCAGGTAGAATTCTTTCCGGGAATCAAGAGAGTGGCGTATTCAGGAACAACCTTAGAGAACAGTTCATGCATTGAACTATTTGAGAGGGTCACACCGTGGGGGACTTTAGTCTTTGGTTCTTGATGTGCCTTCTGGGCCCTCATGATAATATGTAAAATTGATCGTTCATCAGTCCCAAGATAACGAATGGTCGTTGGATCCAAGGTCATTGTTAATGGTCCTAGGTGGTCAAAATTAAGTGTTATGCGAACCCATTCTCTGAGGGCATGAGAAACGGTGAACCCAGCTCGGATGCAATGCGCAATTCTCACATAAGGTTCAGTTACGAAACCGATGTCAAGTTCGGTCTTAGTTATTTCGAGGGTTGCTGGGGAATCGAGAAAGACATGCAGATGAGGCAACTAGCGCGTTCCCCGTGGTAGTTTTTGATCCCCCATCATTCCAGGCATACCTGGAATTTTAAGACCTCCACGGCGTTTCCGAATGGTCTTAATGAACTTCTTTGATTGTTGGTACTGTTTGAGAAGTTCCTTCACGTCCTTTGGTTGAGTTCCTGATCCTCTTGCAATTCGTTGGGTACGCGAACTACGAATGAGTTTTGGATTCTCTAATTCTTTCTCTGTCATCGATTTCATGATGGCCTTCCATTTCTCAAGGTTTTCTGAGGCAACTTCTTTCAATTCATCTGGAACTTTGTAGCCTAGCCCTAACATACTAAGGATTTTCCCGATAGAACCAACATTCCCCATTGCCTCCATTTGTCCCATCATATCCTTTAAGGTAAACTTGCCTGAAAGCAGAGCTTTTGCTAATTCCTTATCGGGCATCGCTTCAGCATCTTTCACCTTTTGGAGAAGTGATTCAAAATCCGCCATTCCTAACAGTTGTCCAACGAACTTCGTGGGCTGGAATTTTTCAATATCTTTGGTTTTCTCCCCGGTTCCAATATATTTAATCGGTGCGCCGGTAGCTGCAACAGCAGAGAGTGCACCACCACCCCGTGCTGAACCGTCCAACTTCGTTACAATAATAGATCCTATCGGTGTAGCAGCGTTGAAGGCCTCGGCTTGTGTTGATGCTTGCTGACCTAAGGTTCCGTCAACAACAAGGATGATTTCATCCGGGTTAATAGCTTTAGCAATTTGTTGCATTTCGCGGATGAGACCTTTCTCCTCTTTATGCCGACCTGCAGTATCAACCAAAATAACTTCAGTTTTTTGAGACTGGTAATGTTTCACGCCTTTTTTGGCGGCTTTTATTGAATCCTTTTCCTTAGGATCACCAAAACAGGGAATCTCAGCACGATCAGCAAGTTGTTTTAGCTGGTCAAAGGCTCCTGGACGGAAGGTGTCAGCTGCTACAACTCCGATGCTATGTCCCTCTTTTTTAAGCAACCTGCCTAGTTTGACAATATTTGTGGTTTTTCCACTTCCCTGAATACCGACAACAAGGTAGATGTTTGGCTTTCCAGGTGTAAATTTGAGAGGAACGGTTTTTTGTCCCAAGATCGAAGTAAGTTCTTCATATACCACCTTTACAACGTATTCACGCCGTGAAATTCCCGGAGCCACTGCTTCTTTCAGGGATCGTTCTTCGATGCGCTTGGTAAGGTCCATGACCAGATGAACGTTGACATCTGCTTGAAGGAGGGCACGTTGTAAATCCTTCACCAGTTCCTTGACAGCTTTTTCATCTACAACAGCTGATCGTAATAACTTCTGAACTGCTTGGTGAAGTGCTGAACCTAATTTTCCAAGGACCATAATGATTGCCTACTTCAAACAATTACTGCTCGGATAACCCAACACAGCATATTAATTCTTTCTAATCGGACTCTACTTGTTCTAACACTGCTCCAATTAAGAGGGGGAATAGAAGCGTGGCATCCCCTATTACGGTTTCAAATGATGCAGTCGCTTTGATTTTTCCCCATGAAATTCCTTCTTTAAGTTTAGCGCCACTCAAACTTCCATCCTCTTCTCGAGCCATCGTTATTTGAATCGCACTGTCAAGCCCGCCTCGTAGAATATTTGCCCCTAATGTAAAGTGTTTGGGGAGACCCCCACCTAATATAATTGCGCCAATACGCTCCGCTTCATAAACACGGTCATAGAGTATTCTCATGTCTTTGAGCCCGTTCAGCTTCAAAGGTTGCGTTTGGCTAAAAAGCGCAATATGCAAACCTAACATCGAATCAAGGATACCCGGACAGAAGATCGGGACATTTTGTAGGTGTGCCTGGCGAACAAAGGAATGAACATCTTTAATTTGTGCGCCAATCTGATTGATAATTTCTGAGGGCGACAGGCCCTCAATTCGTTGTTGTTCGGGTATTTGACGAAGAATCGAATGAATCGTATCCTCGAACTTCTCAAATCCTGCCGTTTCAACGTAAATGTCACCTGCTCGTCCAAGTTGTTGTTCAGCTAATTTTCGGTCATCGGCTTGAAGAGAGCCTTTAATGTGATGTCCGCCAATAGCTTCAAGCACATCATGTACTACATTCGCACCGCTAGTAACAATAACATGAATGCGCTGTGTCCGTACTAATTCAGTAATAATCTCTCGTAATCCACCGGGAACCATGGGACCAGCTATTGCTAGGAATACTAGATATTCAGGTGATTGGAAGAGGTTGCTCACAATTTTTACAGCACGGGCTAGTCGTCCTGCTCCGAGGACTCCTGCTTGTTGATATTGTTTAACAAGATCACCAATAGTCATTCCTTTGGCAATTTTCATTTGCTTAACATATCGACGAGACATCTTCCCAAAAACCGGATTAGATTATTCGATGAATAGAGACAAGGGGTGGCTAGCGTCGACGAATGATTTTCCGTCGACCTAATACAATCCAATATTCCACTTGCAATCCCTGTTCGATTTTTCCCTCAACCTCCTCAGAAGCCGGCATAGGCATCTCAAAGCTCTCATAGCTTTCCATATCCATTAATCCCAAAACGGGAGGTGTGGCATCAGTGATATAATTGACTTGGGCAACTCGTTTATCAATAACAGGTGAATCGACTTTGAAATCTGAAGGATATACAACGCTCCTTTTTGTACCGTCAAAGACGCCTACTGCGACAATTCGAGCCTTAGCGTGACCGTGTTTGCCTGTTTTGCTCTTTTCAATACTTACAACTTTGCAGGGCTCATCATCGATTACGAGATATCGACCAACTTTCAGGCTACCTGCTTCAATGACTTTATGCGACAATGTTAGCCACCTTTTCGATTAAAAATAAGGAAGCCACTTAAAGTTTTAGGCTCTCTAGCAAAACTACCAAATAGTAGTATACCTTGACGCTATCGGAGGAAAATCAGTATGAAACGTGTGGGCATTCTTACTCGTCCTGACTTCTCTTCAGGTATTGAATACGCTAGACAGATTCTGTCATATCTTGAGTCTCGAAAAATCAGTGTACTCCTTCTACCGCATATTGCAGATGCCCTCAACCGTTCTGAATTAGCTTGCCCTTCGAAGAATATGAAAGCTGATTTTGTTATCACCCTTGGGGGGGATGGAACTACTCTGTATGCCGCACGGCATTTACCTCAACACGTTCCTCTTCTCCCTGTAAACCTCGAATCCTTCGGGTTTCTCTCCGAATGTGAAATCCATGAGGTCGAGGAACTTATCGATCAAGTTTTAGCCGGGAAGCTTACTCTCCACGAAACCCCTCGACTTGCAATCTGGTACAAGAAAAAACGTTTACCTGACGCTGCAAATGAAACGGCTCTCTTTCCTGGATATCAAGGTCGACCTGTTCCCATTACAGTTAAACTGCACGACATTTACGAATTATCCTTTAGAGCTGATGGCTTCCTTGTTACTACCCCTATGGGATCCACAGGGCATTCTTTCTCTCTTAGCGGACCCATTCTTGATATTCAGCTTCAGGCGTTTCTACTCATAGCTGTAGCGCCTCTCCGGCAAGGGTTCCATCCCCTTGTCGTTCCAGACGATAGCACGATTCATATAGAATTGGCAAGAGAGGCAAATTGTTTCATTGATGGCAATCATATTGTTAAGGTTGCACCTAATAATCCGATTCTAGTGAAAAAATCGGAGCATTCTCTTCGAATCCTTCGGCGGGAATCACATTTCTACTCGCGTCTCCAAGGTAAGCTGCTCCGGTGTTAACAAATGGCTATCGCGAAACCACGCATTTTCATCATTGATACTTCAGCCCTATTCAATCGGATACATTATGCAGCAGAAAATATTCGACTTGCAACAACACCATTACTGGAAAAAGAAATGTACCAAAAAGGTCTGAA
>JABXGY010000013.1 GCA_016550395.1 archaeon
CATCACAGCATTTCAGCCCTGCGGATTTCCTCAAACAACTGAACCGTTTTTACGTTTCCATCGAGTCCACCGCCGCGCTGATTGACGATTTTGCGCAAAAACAAGCCTTCTTGAACACCGTCTATGAAAAGTTCTTTCAAGGCTACGCGGTCAAGGTGGCGGATACCCACGGCATTGTCTACACCCCACAGCCGATTGTGCGCTTTATGGTGAACTCGATTGAGGAGATTTTACACAAGGAATTCGGACGATCCCTTTCAGACAAAGATGTGCACATTCTCGACCCATTTGTTGGCACCGGCAATTTTATCATTCACGTCATGCGCAAAATCCGAAAAACCGCCCTGCGCCACAAATACGAACAGGAGTTGCACTGCAACGAAGTCATGCTCCTTCCCTACTACATCGCCTCCATGAACATCGAGCACGAATATTACGAACTGACCGGCGAATACAAACCCTTTGAAGGCATCTGCTTTGTGGACACCTTCGAGCTTGCTGAAGACAAACAACTACCGCTCTTCACCGAAGAAAACACCGCCCGCGTCGAACACCAGAAGCAGACACCGATTTTTGTCATTCTTGGCAATCCACCCTATAATGCGGGGCAGGTGAATGAAAATGACAACAACAAAAACCGCAAATATCCTACGATAGACAAGCGAGTTTCAAATACTTACGGGAAAGCTTCGAAAGCGACTTTAGTAAGAAAATTAAATGATCCGTATGTAAAAGCCATTCGCTGGGCCTCTGATAGAATTGGAGGTGAGGGAATCGTAGCTTTTGTTACAAACAGTAGCTTTGTTAGTGAAATTTCGTTTGATGGAATGAGAAAGTATTTGGCTCAGGATTTTGACGAGATGTACATTCTGGATTTAGGGGGGAATGTTCGGAAGAATCCGAAACTTTCTGGCACAACACACAACGTGTTTGGGATTCAGGTAGGCGTAAGTATTAATCTTTTTGTAAAAAAAGAGAAGACGTTATCACAAAAACATTCGAAAATTTACTATATTCAAACTGATGAGTTCTGGCGTAAGGAGCAAAAATACGATTTTCTTGATAAAAAGACTGGGTACAACAATGTAGAATGGAAAGAAATTACTCCAGATACAAAACATGACTGGCTTACAGAGGGGATCAGTGAGGAGTTTAGAACGTTTTTGTCGATGGGAACAAGAGAAGCAAAAGATTCCCAAAAAGCAGATGTAACAGACATTTTCAGGACATTTTCACTCGGTATATCTACAAATCGTGATAGCGTTGTCTACGATTTTAATAAGCAAAATCTTGAAAATCGTGTAGAACAATTTTGTGATGATTATAATTTTGAGGTAGGACGTTACCAGCAAAAGGGAAAGCCTAGGGACATTGATAATTTCATAAACTATGATAAAATTCAATGGAGTAGTACTTTAAAAAATCATGCTAAAAGGGGAACACCTGTAGAATATGATAATAAAAAAGTTCGAACTTCATTGTATAGACCATTTACACAAAAATGCTTGTATTACGATTCAGTTTTAAACGATAGACCTGCTTTTTTTCAGCAGATATTTCCTAATCTTGAGACAGAAACGGAAAACTGTGTGATTTGTCTCACTGACAAAGGTTCTGAGAAACCTTTTATGGCTTTAGTGAGCAATCAATTGCCAGACTTGCATCTCGTAAGTCCTGGATGTGGTACACAGTGCTTCCCCTTCTACACCTACGACGAGGCCCCTTCGACAGGCTTAGGGCAGGCTTACAACCGCCGTGAAAACATCACCGATTGGGCACTGAAGCAGTTCAGAACGCATTACAACGATCCCAACATCGTGAAATGGGACATCTTCTACTATGTCTACGCCATTCTGCACCATCCGCAGTATCGTGAGAAATACGCCGCCAACCTGAAACGCGAACTCCCGCGCATTCCGTTTGTGGGAACGTCGGAGACTCCCGGAGTCTGCCAGACTCCGGGAGTCTTTTGGACATTCGCCAAAGCTGGTGAACAACTGGCAGACTTGCATGTCAACTACGAACAGCAACCGGAATACCCGCTGCAAATGGTCGAAAATGAGGATGTGCCCCTGAATTGGCACGTGGAGAAGATAAAACTCTCCAAAGACAAAACCCAGCTTGTCTACAACGAGTTTCTCATTCTCGGCGGTATTCCGCCCGAAGCCTTTGAATATCGCCTCGGCAACCGCTCCGCCCTCGATTGGATCATTGACCAGTACCGCGTCAAAACCGACAAACGCAGCGGCATCACCAACGATCCAAATCGCGCCGACGACCCCGAATACATTGTACGGTTAATCAAACAGGTGGTGACGGTGAGTGTGGAGACGGTGAAGATTATAAAAAAGTTGCCAAAATGGGAGATACGTGAGAAGGAGGTTAGTAAAAGTTCATAAAAACACGAGGAGGAATACTTATGGAAACTGCAAAACTTTCTCTTGAGATTCCTGCTGAGGTTATAGATGCTGTAAAACTCCCGCCAAAGGAAATGGAACAGGAATTTCGCAAAGAATTGGCGCTAGCGTTGTATCAACGTGGCGTGTTGTCGCTTGGGAAGGCGAGACTCCTTGCCAAAATGACTCGATGGGAATTTGAGGAGTTGTTAGGACAACGCAAGATTCCAAGACACTATACCCAAAGAGAGCTTGAGGAGGATATCCAGTATGGACTTAGTGATCAGTGATTCTTCAACGCTGATCCACATGGCGTCCATTGACCAGTTTAGGTTGTTAAAATCCTTCTTTGGACGCGTGACAATTCCTCCAACTGTCTGGCGAGAGGTCGTTGAACAGGGAGGCAGTAGAGCAGGTGCACATGAAGTTCATCAAGCTCGTCAGGCGGGATGGATAGAAGTTGTAGCTCCTACAAATATCATTGTATTGCAATTGTTAAAACGCGAATTGGATGATGGGGAAGCTGAAGTAATAGCCCTGGCTCTTGAACGACAGGCAGCTCTTATCCTGATTGATGAGTCAGAAGGGCGACGAGTCGCAGATGTGTATGGCTTACCCAAAACCGGCGTTGTTGGACTGTTAATCCGAGCAAAACAAGAAAGGTACATTCCCTCACTCAAAACGGAATTGGATAAACTGTTGCACCAGGGAGGGTTCTGGATTGAGAAGCAATTATATGACTTTGCCTTGAACGCTGTCGGAGAGAAATAGACGAACCACCCGAATACCGCCTCGGCAACCGTTCCACCCTCGACTGGGTGATTGACCAGTACCGCGTCAAAACCGACAAACGCAGCGGCATCACCAATGATCCGAACCGCGCCGAAGATCCTGAATACATTGTGCGCTTGATCAAGCAAGTGGTGACAGTGAGTGTGGAGACGGTGAAGATTGTGAAAGGGTTGCCGGAATGGGAGATACGCTGAAGCAATATATAAAAAATACGCGACAAGATAATTTTCCCGGAAGTTGTCAGCTTTCACACACTTCTAATAATGCCCTGGCATAGGCATACGCTCTTGTTTTGACCCATTCTTTTCGCACCCAAACAACCCAAATAATTACCGAAAATAAAGACACTCCCCATACCAAGACACCTTCAACAGGGATAGCCTGGATAATATGTGCGAAGTCTCGTTTAGCAAATTGTAGATGTTTAAACCACAGCAACCCACTATTTCCACCTAGCGTTGCTAGAGCTAATATAACACCAATTGGCTTTGCTGCCCAAAGATTTCGGCTAAAACCATAGTTTATATTTTCCGTAAACACCAAAGGATAGGTGGTTTTGTCACGTATTTTACTGCGAAGGAACCTAACTGCCGATTCATATTTCTGATCAGCATCGTCGGGATTCGACTCTTCTTCCATTTTTGTTGGCATGACAAGATTTGGTACATTTTCATTAAGCCATTGGTGATAACGAAGTTTTGTATAATTGTCAATGGTTCTATCACGATGGCGCAATAGAATAGTCGTCGGTATCCCACCCCATTCACCAAATAGATTTGGCTCTTTTTTACGACCGGTGCTTGCAACTCTATTTGCGAGAAACGCTATCACTCCTAAAGTAACTAGTCCCCCTGAAACGACAGAATACATCGTTCTTGCTTCTGGATACCACACTAGTATTGAAGCAATTAGCGGGAACACTGATAAAAGAGCAGGTTTTACTCTCGCATTGAGATTATAAGTATCAAATACTGTGCTTAATTTTTCCATATGTTGTCTTTATCTCCCTAAGTCCCCAATTATCCGATTTGTCCAAGATACCATGAATGCTGATTTCGTTCACCAATAATCATCATTAATGCCGGCAACCCATCAACATCCATCATCTCCTTAAGCCAGGCAAAAGCTTGAACATCATCCCTACCAGGTCTAGTATCACAACCCTGGGGGTGTGAATGCCATTCGCCAACATAATTCAACATTCCTGCGGTTATTTTCTGAATTTCATCAATGCGGTGTTTTAAACCTTGACATCCTCTTATGTACACTGTGGGCCATTCTATACTATC
>JABXGY010000002.1 GCA_016550395.1 archaeon
GATGGCGTTGATTTCGGCTGCGGCGACGCCTCCGATGAAGAGGAAGGTTTTGGCGAAGCCGGCGTGGGCCATGTTGAGGGCGAGGATTCGGGAGTAGCTGATGGTGTTGCTGATGCTTTCGATGAGTTTTTCGATGCCTTCCATGAATCCTTCCATGAGGCCGAAGGCGACCATGCCGCCGATGAGCAGGACGATGAGGGGGAGGATAAGGAAGAGGATCATGTCGGTGAGTGGCCAGCTCATGAAGTTGATGCCGTATTGGAAGATCATGAAGGCGAGGCCCCAGAGGAAGAGGAGCCAGATGATTGGGCCGAAGATGGCGTGTTTCCAGTCGCGGTGACGGATTTTGTTGATGGCGTCGAAGCCGATAGCGATGCTAAGATGGATGAAGCCGATGATGATGCTGAGGACGAAGAGGATCCAGGTGGGTGTGGCGATGGTGGGTGGGAGTCCTTCGGGCATTTCGAAGGCGCTGAACCAGATGGGTGTGGGGTGGTAGTGGTGGTCGCCAGGGTGGAGGATCCATCCGTTCCAGGGGCTTTCGGGGGACAGAAACCAGTTAACACCACCATCGAAGTCGAAGAAACGAAAGAGGTTGAGTAGGAAGCCTGACATGGTTTGGCCGAAGGGGGAGTATTTGAGTTGTTGATAGACGTAGGCACCGCCGATTTGGATGCCGGTGATGTCGATGCCGAGGAATTCGCCGTATAATATGCCGAAGAAGATGGAGGAGATGGCGATGAGCATGATGAGACCAGAGCCTTGGATGAAGTAGTTGACCATTTCGCCTGCGTCAACTTTTCGGCGTTTAGCGATGAAGCCGAGAAGAGCGAAGAAGAAGAGGAGGATTCCGTGACCGATGTCTCCGAACATGAGACCGAAGATGATGGGAAAGCCAATTGCCATGAACCAAGCCGGATCGATTTCGAGATGGCTAGGTTTTCCAAAAGCGTTGGTTAGGTTTTGGAAGGATGTGAGCCAGCGAGGATTAGTTTGTTTGGTGGGAGGAGCTGTAGGTTCTGCTTCTGCAACGGCGCCTTCGAGTGGTCCGGTGTCATCGGGGTAGTGATCGTGTGTAGGGTGGTCAACGTGTTTGTGGATTTCGATGGCGATGAGGTCGCTGTTGTGTTGGTCGATGGTTTTAGTGAATTGTTTGACTTTCTTTGAGGGTATCCACCCATACATGATGTAGGTGCGGTGCGTTTTGCCGAAGAGGGTTTTTGTTTCTTCAAGGTCGTGTTCACGTTTGACGATTTCTTCCCAGCCAAGGAGTTCACGCCTTTTCTCGTTAGCATAGGCTTCAATTTTCTTTTTGGTGGCTTTTTTTGCCTTTTTTTCTCCTGCGGTTTCAGCAGTTTCGAGTTCCTTGGTGAGGTCTTGAAAGTCATCTTCAATGGTTTTGAGGTGTTTTTCCACTGATTCGAAATAGGCTTGCTCTGGAATGTGGGGGACTTCTAATTTGTCTTTTATTTTTCCTCCGCGGTATACTTTCATATCACTGATGAGTGTGGTGATACGAGTGAGGAGGTTGGAGAGGTAGTAGTAGCGTTCAGAGGGTTCTACGGGTTTGAGGGCTTTGAGATGCGATTTGTTGCTTTCTTTGACGTCTGAAAAGTGTATGAGTTCAGTGCTGGCAATAAGGCGTAGCGCCGTGTCTAGATTCGTGTCGAGTACTACGGCTGTGAAGTTACTCATTTTCGCTGGGAGCATCGGAGCCAATTTTTCCACCATGAGCGCTGTGTTTTTTCTTTAGAAATGGAGATACACCAGTAACTGTGTAGGTAAAAAAGGCTTCCTCTTATTTGGGCTCTTGCGGTTACCTTGCCCATAACATTTATGTAGAATATTGTTGTCATCGAGCATTGGTGAAAGCCAATGGGGTATTTAGTTTGCTATTAAGAGCACACTAGTAATCGGATACTCCATTTTGTTTTCGAAAATTTTTGTGAATCCCTTACCCTTCTTTCAGAGTCAATGGAGGGATTATAGAAAACCAAATGGAGGATTTCTTTCATGACACGATTGGTTAGTCGAACAAATTCGCCCCACCAAAGTGGGAGTTCTGAGAAACAGCTTAGAATCTATAATTCACTTTCGAAGCGAAAGGAACAATTTGTCCCACTGGAACCTGGTAAGGTTCGTATGTATACCTGTGGATTAACTGTTAATTATTTAATGCACATCGGTCATGCACGGACGTATATCTTCTGGGATGTTGTTGAACGGTTCTTGCGATACCTCGACTATGAGGTGACCCATGTTTCAAATGTGACTGATATTAGTGTCGATGATAATATCCTGAAACGAGTGAAAGCTAGCGATCAAGCTTTTCAACAACTTGTGACTCGTTACACGCAAGACTACTATCATGACCGGCATCTCCTAGGTGTCGCTGATCCCTATACTTATGCTATTGCGACACAGCACATCCAAGAAATGATCGAACTTGTCCAACGACTTCTTGACAAAGGTTTTGCCTATGAAGCAAAGGATGGTGTCTACTTTCGAATTAACGTCTATCCCGAATATGGAAAGCTAGCGGGAATTGACCCCGATGCATTACGGATAGGAGCAGGGGGTCGCATCGACATGGACGAATATGACAAAGAGAGTGTTGGTGATTTTGTCCTTTGGAAACGTGCCAAACCCGGTGAACCATTTTGGCACAGTCCTTGGGGACCTGGGCGTCCAGGCTGGCACATCGAATGCAGCGCCATGTCAGCTAAGTACCTGGGTCAAACTCTCGATATCTCCGGTGGAGGAGAGGATAACATCTTCCCTCACCACGAAAACTCCATTGCCCAAAGTGAAGCAGCTAATGGTACTACCTATGTACGCTACTGGATGCATGTTCGACATCTCCAGCTAGGGGACGAAAAAATGTCAAAGTCAACCGGGAATTTTTTGACCGTCCGAGAAGCACTCGAGCAATACAATGTAGCTGCTCTCCGTCTTTTCCTCCTAAGTACTCACTATCGGAAACCACTAATGTTCAAAGATACCGCCATTCAACAAAGCCAAAGACAACTCGACCGATTTCGTCAGGTTCTATCTCGGCTTCAAGCCATAAAAGAAGGAAAAGTAAAGCTTAGTCAAGCCGAGAAACAGATTCTTGGTTCCATCAAAGAGACTAAGCAATCTTTTGAATCAGCCCTTCTGGATGATTTCAATACTGGTCGAGCTATCAATCATCTTATTCGGTTTGTAAACTTAATCCATTCCTTCCTTGATACGCAAAATAACATCACCACTGAAACTGTCCAAGAATTGCTGGCATTCTTTGAAAGTGTAGGTTCTGTATTATTTGGGGACCTCTATACTCGTGAAATACAGTTGAAAGCAGATCCAGTTGTCTCCAAGTTAGTTGAATTGTTGTTACAAGAGCGGGAACAGTATCGACATCAACAACAATATCAGCAGGCGGATAGGATTCGCACTATCCTATCTGAGTTAGGATTTGAAATCACTGACACGAAATCAGGGACTCAATGGTGGATTAAGTCGAAAAGTTGAAAATAAAGAGAGTGAGATGCGTCCACCTACTTTGGTGGGCGCACTACTACCTTTATGGAATCATTCCTAGAACGCTTTGGGCTGCTGAGGTTGCTACGTCAAGGAAGAAAGTGGGGAAAAGTCCGATGCCAATGATGAAGACCATTAGAACACCAATAGCAAAGAGTAAGAGTGGATGAGCTTCCTTTGCAGTAGCGGCTTCTGGGCTGGGCTCTGAGAAGACAAGAATCTGAATCATGCGCAAGTAATAGACAACGCTGAAGGCGCTCATGAGTACCAGGATTATTGTTGCGATATAGGTCCCTGCAACGATGGATCCCCAGATGATGTAGAATTTGCTGTAAAATCCAATGAGTGGTGGGACACCAGCTAATGAGAGGGCACCGATTGTGAAGCAGAACATAGTGAACGGCATTCGCCGACCTGCCCCCCGGAGTTTGTCTAGGTCTCGGGTATGGAGGGTATGCAAGAAAATTCCAGATATCAAGAAGAGCATGCCTTTAGCAAGCATATGGCTCGTGATATGGAATAAGCTGCCAGTGACAGAATATGTTAGAGCACTTTCATAGGTTCCTATGGGATAGGGTGGACTGGGGAAGAACAAAGGCATCAGGGCAATGCTGAAGCCGAAGATGATATATCCAACGTTTACTATCGTCGAGTAAGCAAGTAATCGTTTAAGGTCTTTTTGAGTGAGTGCCATAAGGTTCCCGTAGATCATGGTGAAGAGGGCAAACCAGCTAAGTATCGTCCCGTAGTAAACGAAGGTATAGGGATCATAGAAGAGGACAAGAAGGCGAATGATGGCATAACTACCAGTCATGATGACAACGCCACTTAGCATAGCACTAATCCCACTGGGGGCAGCAGGATGGGCATCTGGGAGCCAAGTGGCGAGTGGTGCAATTGCTGCTTTGACACCAAAACCGATGACTAAACCTACAATTGTAAATACGATTAGTCCGTAAAGCGGGGATGTGGCGGTTGGGGCAAGTGTAACGAGAATGCTTCCGATTTGATAGAGGTTAATTGTACCAGTTATTCCATAGAGGATAGACATGGTGAAGAGTACTAGTGTCGATCCCACGGCGCTTAGTAATAAGTATTTGATACCTGCTTCTAGTGGTTCGGCCTCGTCTCTGCGGAAGGCAACTAAAACGTAGCTGCTTATCGACATGGTCTCCCAGAAGATGAAGAGGGTAAAGAAGTCGCCAGCCATGACGACACCAATCATTCCGCCCACAAGTGTAAGAAGGAGTCCATAATATAGGGAGAGTCGGGTGTCATGTTCCATGTATTTTATCGAGTAGAGGGATACGAAGAACGCCAGGAACGAAAAGATTACTGCCATAAAAACAGTGAATAGATCTATTCGCAAGAAGGTGGCTCCTGTGGCAGCATCATATGCACCTAGAGGCCAATACCAGATGTTAATGGGATTAAATCCATTGTTGACAATCTGATACCAAAGTCCATAGGTGGTTCCCCAAGGGGTAACGATGGGAAAAGGTAGAACCAGAAAGAATATACTAATGAAAAAGAAAAGGGCTGAAAGTGCCCCCATAGCTACTTTTGCTCGTTCTTTTGTGAACCGACCAAGCAGGGCAATGATGAGTGCTCCAACGAAGAGTATCCAAAGGGGGATTAGTTGAATCCATTCTAAAGGTCCGATTGCCATCTTTTTTCAACCTCCATTATGGGGGAACCATAGGTAGAAGCGGTGGAAGCGCAGTGAATAGTGGATTGAGTACGATTGCAGGCCAAATTCCTAGCACAATGATGAGGGCAGCCAGTATGATCATGGGGATGCGCATAGTCCAGGGGCTGTCCGTAGTGTTTTCTAAGTCGGTAGGAGTGGTACCGAAGAAAACGCGTTTGACAAACCAGAGGATGTAAGCTGCTGTTATGGCAGTGGATGCTACAGCAAACATCACTAAGAGAATAGTATAGCCGAGGGCACCACCAGCGAAGATGATCCATTCAGATGCAAATCCTGCTAAAGGTGGTGTTCCTGCAATGCTAAGTCCAGCGATTAGGGCAATTGTAGCCGTCCAAGGCATCTTCTTGGCAAGACCACCCATGCCATTGAGATCACGACCGCGAGTATGACTAATTTGTAGGATTAGGACACCAGCGACCATAAACAAGAGACCTTTGCCAAGAGCGTGGGTGAAGATATGGAAGGTGGCACCGATTACACCCAGAAGGACTGCGGTTCCTAAGCCAAAGAAAATGTAACCCATCTGGGAAACCGAAGAATAGGCAAAGAGACGTTTCGTGTCCTTTTGAGCTAGGGCCATAATACCCCCATAGATCATGGTGATTAGCCCGAAGATCATTAGGATAAGTGTAAAAGCGCCATAGGCGGGAAGCATGAATGTCATAAGAATTCTAACCATCGCATAAGCTGCGGTTTCAATCATAACACCTGACAAGATGACGCTGATTGGCGTGGGAGCTTCGGCGTGGGCATCTGGGAGCCAGGTGTGCAGTGGGAAAATTGCCATTTTAACAGCAAAGCCAATTGTAAGCAAGATGACAATGATTTTAGCGATTTCAAAAGCAAGGAGTTGAGCTGAATTAGATAAAGGCCAGATCCAAGATAGGTCAATGGTTGATCCGAGAAGTGATGACATATTCAGAGTGGGATTGCCACCAAGGTTTGAAAGGGACCACAGGCCAGCAATACCAACGATAATTAGGACAGCACCAACGTGCGTGAAGATGAAGTACTTAAGAGCGATGCTTGTAGATTGGGGTTTCGTTCCCCATTCTGCGATAAGGAAGTAGCTCGGTATGAGCATGAGCTCCCAGAGAATGTAAAACTGGAATAGGTTTGTCGCCATGACTACACCAAGTATACCAGCGTTGTACAGGAGCAGGAGGGCGAAATATCGGCCTTTTCCATGTTCTTTTTTCATGTAGGCGATTGAGTAGCTGGTGGCAGCAGTGGTCAGGATTAAAATGATTCCTGCAACCGTCACGCTGAGTCCATCTAATAGCCAGCCAAAGGCGAAGGGTCCCCAGAAGAACCCTTCCACGTAATAACCAATGGTAATAACTTCCCACCAGGCTAAACCAAAGGTGACTAAACAAGCAAGCATAATGAGGAGGGAAAAGTAGCCAGAATATTGACCATTGCGTCGACCAATAATCCATGCGATTGGTGCGCCGATAATCATGAGCAACATGGTGAATGTTAGATACCAGAAGAAAGCCATTTTTGTGTCACCTCATGGGAAGAAGGGAAGAGGAATTAGAAGTATGCCTCCTAGGAACTGAAATAGGAGGATTAAGAGGATGAACATTACTGCACCGATGAGCAGCAGAATCATGTTCCAGCTGTGGACACCGGTTTGTATTCGACGCCAGCGGCGACTCAGCCCCATTGCGCCATCCGCTAGGACGTAGTTGAATTTGTCAATGCCTTTAGCTTCGACGATGTTGAACATGCCTCGTGCGAATCCAAGTCCACCTGATACGAAGATCTTGTACATGGCAGCGTTCCAGTACCAGCGGTTATACAGGAAGGTGTAGATTCGACCCAAGAAGCCACGACCCACGAAGTCGGGGCTCCAGCTTCGTCGGATATAGAACATATAACCTAGGAATCCGCCAACGAAGAGTACGCCAAGGGTAATAAGGAAGGTTGGAGACGCGAATACTTCCAGGAAGTAGTGAATGTACATGGTAAGAAGATCAGACAGGTGTGGGGCATGCGGGATGGATGGAAATGTATTGCCCCAGAATCCATAGAAGAATTGTTTGAGGAAAGGTTCAAGGAAGCCAATAATGACTGTTGTACCTGCAAGGATCGCTAATGGCACCCACATAACAGCTGGTGCCTCATGAACGGGTGTGCCTGCAGCTGCAAGGTCTTTAACGTTTTTACTGGGTTCGCCTAGGAAGGTCATTCCAATCATACGGAGACTATAGAAGAAGGTGAAAATACCTGTGATTGCTCCGAGGAAGAGGAAGATCATACCCCATATACTGCCTAAATCGATGGCGAGGAACCATGCAGATGCAAAGACAGCTTCTTTACTCCAGAACCCACTGAATGGTGGAAAACCACTGAGAGCAAGTGCTCCGATTACCATGACTGCAAAGGTTATGGGCATGGCTTTACGGATTCCACCCATGTCATCCATATATTTACTATGAACAGAGTGGAGCACGGCACCAGCAGAAAGGAAGAGCAGCGCTTTGAAGACAGCATGCGCGGCAAGATGGAATACACCAGCCGTATACCCAAGGACTCCTTCAGCCGTAAAGGCGAAGATGCCGATTGCCATGAACATATAGCCAAGTTGGCTGATAGTGCTGAATGCAAGGACTTTCTTTAGTTCTCTTGAAACGAGAGCCATCGTAGCGGCCATAAAGGCTGTAAATGTACCAATAATAGCTATGATTAGGAAGAAGTTCATAAGAACAAACTGAGCAATTGGAACAGCAACTTGGTAGAATCCTTCAACCAAGATGGGTGCCATACGTGCAATCAAATAGACTCCAGCTTTTACCATGGCAGCAGCGTGAATAAGCGCCGAAACCGTGGTGGGACCCGCCATTGCCTCTGGAAGCCAGAATTGTAGGGGGAATTGAGCGCTTTTACCGATAGGACCGAGGAAAAACAGGAGTAGGACAGCAAACATCAACGCGCCATTCAAAATTAAGGCCATGTTTCCAAGCCAAGTAAAGTCGGAGAGTAGGACTTGGTAATTGAAGGTGGGGTTACCAGCAGAGATAGTGAAGAAGAAGATAAAGATAATAGAAATGAGAAGCCCAACATCTCCAACGCGTGTGACAACAAAAGCTTTCATACCACTATGAGAGTTAAGTTTACCTTCAGTTACATCGCCAAGTTGGTCATCATGGACCATATTAGGTCTGTTATACCAGAAGCCGATTAGGGCATAGGAACAGAGTCCGACAATTTCCCATCCAATAAAAGTTTGGAGTAGGTTATTAGCCATGACGAGGAGGACCATGCCACCAACGAATAGCTGCATGAAAAACCAGTACCGAGTTAGAGAGGGATCTCCATGCATGTAACCTAGACTGTAAACAAGAATGAGGAAGCTAACTCCAGTGGCAACACTGGCCATGAATACTGATAACGGATCAACCAAGACTCCCCATTCAAGCGTTGTGAAGCCCGGGATAGAAATCCATGGTATAGCCTCTTCATACCATAGCATTGGTGAAGCGTTTATCCATGCAGCTCCTGACAAGATATCGGGGATCATGGAGAATGCCATGACCATACCGAGGAAGCCAAAGATGATGGCTCCATAGTCACGAAGCTTAGGATGGATTTTCGCAAAGATCGGTGTAAGCAATGCCCCAATTAAGGGGAACAACCAGCAAAGCCATGCAGCGTATGGTAGCATTTTTCTCTTTCACCCCAGCGTTAATGACGTAATTTGTTGAGTTTCCGGATATCCAATGTTCCGAATTTATTGTAAGCTCGAATAATGAATGCGAGCCCAATTGCAATCACACCACCACCAATACAGATACTGATGATGACGATTGCTTGGGCCATCAAATCGATATAGAACCCAGACCAGGCAATAGCAAACGTGACGAAGTTGAGATGCGCCCCGTCGAGTAATAATTCTAAGGCAATAATGAACTTGACCATATTGCGCTTTGTGGCCATCCCGTAGATTCCAATTGCATACAAGATTACGGCAACTATCAGAAAGACCTGGATAGGAACTCCTAAGAGATCAAGATACGACAATTTGATTTACTCCTTCTCCTTCTTTTCGCTTGCTTCACTTGGCGCCTCATGAAAGAAGGCTGAGGCGGCTAAAGCGGCAACGAACAAAAACACAGCTTGTAATACCATATCGATGCCACGATAATGCCACAACATATCGCCAAGTCTATGAATCATCTCGTAAACAATATCAGGCTGTACGAAGCGGTTAAGCGGGATCGGTGCTGGTGGTACAAGTACAACGCTAGGTAATCCCATACTAATTACGTATGCCATGATAATGCCAAAAAACAATGTAAGAATAAATCCAGCCACTTTGATTCTCATTAGACATCCTCCTCTTCGACTTCACCAGTCCCACGACGTGTTGTAAGCGAAACCGCTGCAACTAGTAAAATGCTCACAGCACCAGCATATACCGCTAATTGGAAGAAGGCGACCCAAGGTGCGAAGAGCGCAAGGTAGATTAAGGCTAATGCGATGGCTGAACCTGCGAGGTAGAGGGCAGCGTGTAAGAGGTCTTTGTCTTCGATTGCTAAAATTGCAAAGATTACAACCATTATTAGGAGACCATAAATTGCATATCCGGCGAATCCCGGAATTAGCATGAGTAAGAATAATACAATGGCTACTGCTATGATAGCTAGTAGACCAACGAAGATTGTTCGGGACATGGACATCGTTGGACGCTCCGTCTGGGTGACTGGAGTAGTTAGACTCGCTTTTTCATTGCTTCTGCTTAAAAGTGTAGCTACAAGTTTGACTTTTTTTGCTCCGATGGCTATTTTAGGAAAAATTCATGGTGAATATTGAGAAAGGTAAATACGTGAGGACCCACCTGAAGGCAAATAAGATTAATTTGTTAGGAAGGATTGCCAATCATTCAGTTACCACCAGTAATTTCCATCTTTGGATACAAGGATTCAGGGAAAACCACAGTTACTACAGAAATTATTAGCCATCTTAATGAAAAGAATCATCAGATTTTGAGTGCGAAACATATTGGCGACCCACAGTTTTCCCTCGATAGCCCAGGAACAGACTCCTATCGGCATTTAGAAGCTGGTGCAGTGGCAACGGTTTTGCAAAGCGAATCTTCAACGACACTTCTATTCAAAGAGCCAATAATCGACATTAAAGAATTATTACAGCGAGCTGTGAAAGCGATTTCCGCCGATGTGGTAGTTCTTGAAGGGTTCCGATTCTGGACTCAGAAGCACCCTCAAATTGCGAAAATCATCTGTATCCGAACCCTAGATGAAATAGCTGAGTTTCAATCAGAGACTGTTGAACCCATTCTTGGGCAATGCACATTAAATCCGGAGATTACTACATTGTTCCAAATACCTGATGAATTACCTTTCCTCCTTGAAGCTATCGATCATTGGCTTCCAACAGCACCCAAAATAACCCTAGGTGAAAAAAAATGGCTTCTGAAAAAAAGAAAAC
>JABXGY010000085.1 GCA_016550395.1 archaeon
AAGTGAACAGGAGCTTTTGCCCCGTTTTGAAGAGGGCAAGGAATCCTAACAAAAGAAATCCTGTAAATGCACCACATCCTGCAAAGAAGGCTATTCGAAGAGAATTGGTTACACCAGGATGGATGCCAGTCACTGGATCAAAGAAAAAGACGCGCAAGGGGCTTTGAATGATTGATGTAATGATGAAGAAGCTCAAAGTTCCAATGAAAACAACGCTATGAGTCCAATTTTCCCGATTAAAGAATAACTGTAAGCCCGCGAAATAATCTTTCAAGGCTTGCCAAGCCGTTGAAGGTAGCTTTCTAATGCTTTCACTCACTTTCAAGCTAAACCCACCTGACCATCTTCCTAATTGTGAAATGACGCATTAAATGATGATGCCTATAAAAAATAATTCTTACCAGAGAGTGAGGCGAAATTGGGCGTAAACTATAAGGGCTCAAACTCGTCGGGGATACTAGAAAAACCTTCGGAGTTGTTATGTTATGGGTTTGATTGGGTTTATTCTTCTCCTGGTAGGTAGTGGCCTCCTATTAGTAACGAGTACTTCGATTATGATGGATCCTGCTTATGCAGCTGCCATCGCAGTCTTTATCAATTCCATTCTTGGAGCACCTATCGGGAATATGATAGTCAATGTCCTCTTATTTACTACAAGCATTGGTGGAATTCTCGTCCTTGTTGGAGCAATTATCTGGTATGCTGCAGGTTCAGGTGGCTTTGCACTTATTGGACGAATCCTTGTCACCTTAGGTTCCTTTTCTGCAATTGCTTACCTTGTCACTGAACTTGTCAAGGCCTATTTCTTAGGTATCTTTAGTGAACCACTTGGTGTCATTCTTACATACTTTCTAGGGCTAGGTTTAGGGTTTGCAAGTGTTGTACTTATAGTCATTGGCGACTTAATTGGAGCAGGACGTAAAAAAGAACCAAAGCCTGCCAATCAAGAGAGCGTCTAGCTCCCTAAATTTCTTCCACGTTTCACTGCTTTCTCTGGCGAAGTGTCTCGGGAACCAAGAAGAGCACTAAAATAAAAGCAAGAGCGTTGAAAACTATTGTAAAAAGCATGTTTCCACGAAGTGTGGGAATTAAGAACTGAATCAAAGCCCCGCCAATAATGGGTCCGATTCCTGATCCAAGGGAATTTGCAGTAGCAATGGTGGACATCGCTCGTCCTCGGCGGGTTACTTTACTTAGATCAGCTGCAGCAGCGTAACTTGCTGTGTATACCAATGGGTATAGTGGAATAATCCAAAGGCTCGTCGCTATCCAGGGATTCACTACGAATATGTAGACTATCATGAAAATCGTATAGGCTGCAAAACCAAGGAGAATGATCGGTCTGCGTCCATATCGGTCACTCCCATAACCGGCAGCAAGGGTAAATGCTAAACCTGTCAATGCTGCGAATCCATTCGCGATTCCTAACATTTCAGCAGTTCCTGAAATTTCTTGGATAAGATAAACGCCAAAAAAGAAGGAGAACGCATTTACACCAATAGCTCCAATTGCAACAGCAGTGGCAATGATGAGAAGGGTATGAATGGGAATCCGTTTACGTTGTGAAAGTCCTGTTTTAGTTTCTGGTTTCTCTATTACGTCCCCAGGATTATCAATCTTTTTTGGCACCTCTCTTGTCATTAACAGAATAAAGACAATGCCAATTAGATAGGAAGCACCCCCGATCAAGAAGAGTCCGGGCATTCCAACTATGTTAAACAAAAATCCACCAGTAAAAGCTCCAATAGCCCAGCCTAAACTACCTGTAGCTAAAAGGAGTCCTACTGCACCTCCCTTGAAGGTCTTTGCCTCTGTAAGATAAGCATTAGCCATGGGCACTGCGGCAAGAGAAAAGAAAAAAGCGACACAAGTAACCAACAAAAAGGTCAAACTATCTTGGATGAAAATGTAAAGAAAGAATGAAATTGCCTGCGCAAGAAATCCAAAGATAATGAATGGGATTCGACGGTGCCATTTATCGGAGAGGGTTCCCCACAGATATACTCCAACTAACCCAATAAGCACAGGTAATCCTCCAACGAGTCCAATAAGTAAAAAGGTGGTCCCTGGAATTCCCGCAAAAAGGTAGTAGGAACCGAATTGCCAAAAAATCGACTGCGCCAGGTGAAATAAAGAAAACCCTATGAGAATCCCCCATATGTAATGCCTGGGGAGACGAGGTGGTGAGGCTTCATTTCTTAGGTGCTCAAGCGCAACCATGAGCAGTCTTGCAAGTAGCCTGTTGATAAAGCTTCGTATCCTAACCTATCTATACTGCTACTGTATCTCCAGCTTCCAATGGTTTTTTATGCATTATCACACGCCTGATGCGTATGACGGAGCCTACGCCGAAAGATGACATTTCAGAGATTCCACCTATTCAAACGGCTTCACCTCATCGAATTGGAGTTTTTCAAATCGCTTTACTGACCTGGTATGAAAAGAATGGGAGAGACCTACCCTGGAGAAAAACACGAGATCCTTACCATATTCTCGTATCAGAGATGATGCTCCATCAAACTCAAGTTGACCGAGTGATTCCCAAATACCATGAATTTCTAATCATATATCCCACTATAGCTTCGCTTGCTGCCGCTTCATTAAAGGATGTTAAACAATTATGGCGTCCACTAGGTTATAACTTCCGTCCTGGACGGCTTCATGCGATCGCTAAGATCGTTATCACCAAGCACAATGGTAAACTCCCGGAAACCTTTGATGAATTATTAGCTTTACGAGGTATTGGTCGGTACACTGCAGGAGCTATTCTGAGTTTTGCATTTCATAAGGATGCACCCATAATTGATACGAATGTTCGTCGAGTTCTTCAACGATTTTTTGACGTCCCAGGTGATCCGATGCGTGTTCCCGCAAAGAAACAGCTTTGGTGGCTAGCGGAGGCAGTTATTCCCCCTGGCAAGGGATATTTGTTTAATCAAGCCCTTCTTGATTTCGGGGCA
>JABXGY010000086.1 GCA_016550395.1 archaeon
ATTACAGCATAGCCAAAAAGACCAGAGAAGATTAACGCGATTCCTGCTGAAATGCCTTGGAAAATCCACATGATATACTCCGGAATTAGCCATTGACTAGGTTGCATGAAAAAGATTCCACCCAGGACAAAGCACGCGACCCCTATTATTCCCGCTAATCCAGCAAATCCGATATCCGTCTTTGCTTCGATTATAAGTAAGACTACTCCTAGTATCATGAGAACTATACCCGCAATGGAGATACCTATTATTCCTAAGCCAACAAGGGCAAGGATTATGCAGATAATACTAATGATTTCACCAGCATGACCCGGTGCATTTAATGCGAAAATAAAACCCCAGATCCCAATTTGAAGTAAAATGAAACTAACAACGGGGTGGGCTAGAAAGGCAAGGAGCGTAATTGCAAAATTCGGTGAATACGTAATCCGAGATGCTGAAGCGATGCCAGCGAAATCTTCGATGATCTGTGTATACGTGTAATTACCCAGTTCTGCCGTGGGTAGAATCCTATACGTATAGTCATTAGGTTGTAGTTCACGTTGTACCAAAGTATAATTTTCAAGAGTAATTAATAACTCCGAGACTGAATTCGCCACTAATTCAATGCTTCCAAGACTCTGAGCCTCCACAGAGCCTAAGTTGAGATTTTCAAGGATAAACTGAGAAGCAGTAGTTTCATTCCGTTCATGTAAATGCGCTTGCGACGTCATCAATGTGAGAAGCCCATTGATATAATTAGGATCAACAATCGGAATAATGCCCGTAACAGGCTGACACGAACCAATTCGTGCAGCTGGGCCCATCGCTGCGATTTGAGACGCCATTAACATGTAGGTTCCACCACTAATTCCCTGTGCTGCGGGTGGAACATAGATCATTATAGGAACCGGAGATGTCGTAAATAATTGCATAATTTGACTAACAGCACCCAACTCACCACCCGTAGTACTCAGTTCAATGACAACCAGCCGTGCGTTTCTATTCTCAGCAAGTGTTAATAATTCCTGAATCGTTATGGTCGTAACACCTGTGATTTGCCCTGAAAGCTGATACGTAATAATGGTTTCATCGGCTTGCATTGTCTCCGCTTGACCAACTATTGTGCTCGCAAGCACGATACCAAGAAATAAGACACAGACGACTATGGCAACATGTCTTGGTCGCAGCTCCCTTCACCTATGTGGAGCTAGAAAATCCAACCTAAAGAAGTTTCTGTTTGAACACTAAGGTTATTAATTAAACTAATGGAGATGTTTATTTTCTAACGTGATTTGGTGAAATTTGAGGATTCAAATCCATTTCTATCCTTTTGAATCGGTCAAGAACCGTTGATTTTCGGTTTCAACGAAAATCACATATCTAATTTTTGGGTCGTAAATAGCTTTTTAACAACCATGTCAATTCTGTAAAGAGTACTCCTCTTGGGAGGAATTTAATGAAAAAATCTAATTCTAAGCTAATTTTAGCGTTAGCTCTAATAGTTGTGCTGTTGTCATCAGCACACATTGTTGCAATTAATTCTAGTGGACTTCAAGCCGCTCCTCGAGTAGTCTTAGCTCCTCTGGGAATAACCAATTATGTTGAAGATTTCACCAATAATACCTTGGAAGATACTGGAAGTTCAACCGCTCCAGGTTGGGGAACTGGCCTAGTAACGAGTCGACGTGACTATACAATCACTCAACTGGACCACTTTACAACAGCGGCACCAGTGCGAGCCTTAGATGTTCAGGGACGGAAAGCATATTTTTCCCGATACAAACCCACATCTGGAACTCCGTGCCTTGGAATCCTGAATCTCACAAACCCCACGAACTTAGAGAACTTCAGCAATCGAAGTGCACCTGCCCATGCCTTTAGTATGTTTATTGATGGTGACAGCTTGTACGCAGGTTGCGACAGTCTCGGAGGCATCCCTGATGGTGCAGGAGATCTTTATGTCTACAATGTAACAAACCCCTACGATCTATCTGGATCAATTATCATAGACAGCTTCGTTACAATGGAAGGATTACCAACCGGTATGGATGTGCAAGGACACTTCCTCTACTTAGCCTGCTTCGATGCCAGTGCGACCCATGGATTCTACATTTTCGATATCGAAGATCCTAGCAACATCGTTCACATTCCTAACCTCTTACCCTTCAGTGAATTACAGGATGTCGATGTTCAAGGTCATTTTGCCTATCTCGCCAATGGCCAACAAGGACTTTCAATCGTGAACGTCTCCAATCCGTATGCATTAACCACGCTCGGTAGTTACAATACTCCTGGTAACGCCACAGATGTCTATGTCGACGGGATCCTTGCCATTGTGGCGGATGGCCCTGCTGGTGTCCATTTCTTCGAGGTCAGTGATCCTAATAATCCCACGCTCATAGCTAGTATCAATACTACTGGGTATGCTCGACAGTTGGCTCTTTCCGGTGACACCCTCTTTGTAGCCGATGGAGCTGCTGGAGTAGCCATTATCGACATTAACCATCCTTATCATCCCCAACTAGTCGACCAAATCACATTACCTTACACCTGGGATGTTGACCTGTATGGCGGCATCCTTGTTGTAGCCACCGATGACGGTTTATACACCTACAATACAGGTCTAGGATTAACCAGTCTTCCCATCGTCAGCTCTTATAGCGGCGGTTACTGGTATCAGGATATCATTGTTGAAGGTAACACTGCCTATATTGCTGAAAACGACAGTCTCATGATCTTCAATGTCAAGGACCCAGCCAATCCTGTGCTTCTCAATCGCACTCGCATCGTCAACACGTTCTTCCGCAAACTCGACTTGGAAGGACACTACCTCTATTTAACTAATCATTACGCTCCTGGAATCTACTTATTTGATGTCAGTGATTCAGGCAATCCCAATCTAATCTCAGCGGTGGGTGGTTCTACGGCAATTGATATTGAAGCTATGGGTGATATTGTCTGGGTGTCTACTTCAATGGGAGGCATATACGGCTTTAATTACTCGAATCCCGTTTCACCAGTACCTGTCGGTATAGCAGGAATTGCCGGTAATGTTACAGGTATTGAAATTCAAGGCGCTCTTCTTTACGCTGTAGTAGACCTAGGTATAGGTGGCAATGCATTCTATGTGTTTGACATCTCAAATCTAGCTGGACCAATGCAACGTGATGTGTTTTGGACAACTGCTACTTTCTACGACATTTATGTCGATGGAGATGTTGCCTACACCGCCGATACAGATTGGCCCATCGTATGGAATGTCACTAATCCAACAGCTGTTACTTTCAATAATCCATTCCCACCCCCAGCGAGCTGGCTCTATGGTGAACGCACCTATGCAGCATGGGGCTTTGGTCCTTACATGCTTAGTTCGAATATGTCAGATGGTGTGACCCTCATTGATGCTCGGAATATTAACTATATTCATTATATGGGCATACAACCAGCTGCGTTGAATGTGACACAAATTACCGTCTCCGGAAACTATGCCTACGCTGTGTCGCCTACTACGTTTTACATCATGCACCTCTTTAGAAGTGCGGCGGCTACTTATCAAACAGGGACCGCAATCTCTCGATCACTCAAAGTATCCGATACACCTGAACTCATCAGTAATGCCACGCTAAACTTCGGTGCCTATGTTCCCGGCGGCACAAGCATCACCTTCGCACTCTCAGCTGACGGAGGTTTGCATTGGGAATCCGTTACGCCTGGAGTAAAGCATACATTCGCCTATCCCGGGTATGATCTTCGATGGACCGCCAACATTACCACCACTCATGTCGATGCAAGCGTTCACCTCTATCAGATCACAATCAGCTACGAGCATGCACCAGTATTACCAATTACACCAGACTTGCTAATAATCGTCCTCATCGCCTTAGTTATCATCATTGTAGTCGTGATAATAATCTACTTGCTCCTCCGACGCCGAAAATCCGAGTAGCAGAAACTCTGCTACTCCCATCTCTCTTTTTTTCGTGTTGCCAATTCCACATAAAAAGAGTTATTCTTAGGCTGGCTGTGGGATGAAGTTGACAATAAAACTGATTTTTTCTTTGATTTTAAATTTCAAATCTTCAACTTGAATAGTCTTTGGATCAAACTTACTTTGGAAATTCCGAAGAGCTATAGTGCCCTGTTTCAGGTTCCTATGGACCTCTTGTAGGCGTGAAGCTACTTGGGGACCGGGAATATCATAGGTGTCCCGTGCTTTTCCTACATCGCCTTTGAAAATGCGTTCGGCACCTCGAAACAGACTTCCACCAATACCGGTTAGAGAATGAGGTACTGCAAAGAATTCGTATCGATTTTCACTAAGAACTTCGGTGACTTGAAACTTTTCCTTTTGTGTTTCTAGGAGAGGGATAATGTCTTCGATAGCTGAATAGAGCTCAGGTATATTTTTCGTCA
>JABXGY010000087.1 GCA_016550395.1 archaeon
AAACCTGAAATTGCTGAATATCCTTTTACAACTAAAAAAATCAGCGTTGGACATTTTCCCATAAATTCGAACGAAGGACAAATCCTCGATGTTCCCGGACTATTAGATCGCCCGATGAAGAAGAGAAATCCGATTGAACAAAGGGCTATTGCTGCTATTCAGTACTTAGCTGATGCAATCATCTTTTTGATAGACCCGACATTACAGTGCGGGTTTGAACTTTCTAACCAAGTTGCTTTATTTCAGGAAATTACTAAGATGTTTGTTGGATTTGATATATTTCCAGTTCTAAATAAGAGTGATATAGCATCTGATGACGAAATTAAATTCGCACGCAATGAATTCAAGAGCCGTGAAATTCCACTAATTAACACGTTAACCGATGGAGAAGTGGATCGCGTTTTTCATGATGTCATAGGCCGGTCTGAGAAAATTCAGGAGAAGCTGAAACACCTTCTAAGCCAATCCCATTAACAGATATTTGAGCAGGGCTGTCTAATTTTCCTTGAATTCTAAACTGAATACCAAGAAACTGTTCCACAACGTGTATATTGGTCATAGAGTGCAAAGTGAGATTTGAAATAAAAATCGATGAAGTGCCTTGAGCTAATGCCAAGTAAGGAATGAGCATATCAGCTTGGTGTTGATCCACCGGAGCGTTAGTCTTTAGTTCTTGTATGATCCTTAATGCAGCTTGTTCTCCCACTTTTTCAGCCCGTAACCCACGGCGCCCTAAAGCATCTGCGCCAATTATCCTATTCTTATTCCTAACCCACAACGATATGCCGCTTCCAGGAGATTGAGTATTTTTAATTTGCTCAATTTTGATCGCATCTAACTTAAAACCCGCTTGCTCAAGCTCATGTTTTGCAGCATCTGCTTGTCTTTCTGCCACATGACTAGGTAGCGATCCAGAGTGAGAAATTCCTGAGATACGAGGGGTTTCCTCATTTTTATTCAAGAGGAGTGGATCTAAACTAGTGATTGGAGATAGAGACGCAGTAACATTTCCCCCTCCCTTTGGGTAGTACCCTCGGTTTTGAAGATGTAATTGCCCAAGAAAACCCATTTGATGTAATCGGGGAAGGAATACATGCTGAAGATAGTCAATTGGGGGACTCCAAGCTACATTGGTTCCACCCTTTAATGTCGCAACAATAGCCTGTTCACAAAATGGTGCTACTACCATAATTGCTTGTAAAACAAGTGTAATAGATCCAGCCGTACCAATATCCACAGTAATCTTTCCTCCACGATGAGACTGCGGAAAAAACTCGATCTGACTTGATCCCACATGGGTTCCTTTCACTTTTGCATCAGTTAGCTGTTTAACGGCTAATATTCCATGGAGATGTTGTGGCCGAAGCCCTGGATTCTTTCGTTTGGCACGAATATTTTTGACCACTACTGGTTTATCTAAAACGGCTGCAAATGCAATCGCCGAACGTAGGATTTGCCCTCCACCTTCGAGTGTGGACCCATCTATTTCAATAGCCATTTTCCGTCACTGAAATTGCTTTATAGTGGTTAAATTAAAGTGCTTATGATATGACACCTATTAATATCGGAATTATCAAGCTAGAGCCAGATCGATGGCTAGCATTTGCCATTGAAAAAGGAACAGATAAGCTCGTTGCATGCACTTCATCCCAAATTGCAGCTGAAAACGCTGAAACTAGCCTGAAGAATGCTCTACGCCTATTAAAGCGCTTTGACGATTATGACGAAGGCTATCGATTACCACTATCTTCAAAGATTGGACAAAGATTGGGTCAACTTATGCTAGGGAAAGGGCAACCATTTGATTTGAAAGAAATTTCACAGAAAAATTGGTCTCCAGCACGTCTTAATATTTCAAAGCAGTTGTTGCAAGTACCAAAAGGGAAAGTAATCTCTTATGGAGGACTAGCACGACTAACTAACTCGTCTCCGCGTGGCGTTGGTTCTGTGATGAGAAGTAATCCTGTTCCGTGGGCCGTGCCCTGCCATCGGGTGATTCACTCTGATGGACGACTCGGCAAACTCGGTGGAACCATTAGTGGCACAAAAGAGAAAGCTAGAATTTTACAAGCAGAAGGAGTACTCTTTAACAAGGATGGTACGGTTGGCCAGAAAGTTCTTGTTTGCTAGTCGAGGATGGTAGATTATGAGGCAGCCTGGCCTTTTCATTGGAAGATTCCAACCGCTACATAAAGGTCATGTCCATGCCTTAAGACAAATTTTTAATGAAGAGGAAAAAGTTTTCATCGTTATTGGAAGCGCTCAAGCCAGTTATACTCCAACTAATCCCTTTACTACAGCAGAACGTCTTACGATGTTACAGGCAGTCCTTAACAGTTTAGAAATTCCCTGCATGCAATATCAGATAATCCCAGTTCCAGACATCCATAACTTTAGATATTGGGTGAATCATATCAAACAATACGTGCCACCTTTTGGGATTGTGTATTCAGGTTCTAAGACTGGACAAGCATTATTCTCCGAAGAGGGTTGTCATGTTCGAAAAATAAAATTAATACAGAAGAAGAAATTTTCAGCAACCGAAATTCGACGAAGATGGGTTCAAGGAGAAGAGTGGGAATCCCTAGTTCCTGAAGTTGTTATTAAGTTGATACATCAATTTGAAGGCGTTCAACGGGTTAAGTCTCTTTTCTTTTAGCATCGGATCCTTTTACCAGTTCGAGAATTCTTTGGAAAATTACTTGTTTTCGATCTTTAGATGAACGATAGAGGCGTTCAACAATCAATTCGGGTGTTGATTTTGCTATTTGCCCAAATTTTGGTGATCGATTAACCATTAGATTGAGTTGAGGATCGAGCCCTGTTGCCTCAATACCATCAACTCTAATGGGTACACGAGCGAGTTGAATGATGTCTTCAGCCAGGTGGGAGACGAAGATAACGCAAGAGTTGGGGTTTTCAGTAAAGAGTTCAAGAACTGCTGCAACCACTTTTGCCGCAGCACCCGGTTCTGTACTTGCTTCCCATTCATCGAAGCAAGCGAGTTTGGATGCATCACTAAGTACTATATTTGCTAGATTAGTTAAAGAAGACTCAAAAGCCCCCGCAGAGAGCATTCCTGTGGCTTTGGCGTAATAATATAGCTCATCAAAAATTCCCACTTCGGCTTTTTTGGCAGGAATAAGAAAGCCCATTTGAGTCAAAATGGCAATCTGTGCAATATTTTGTAGTAAACAACTTTTCCCACCGCTATTTGCCCCCGATAATAACGCCACACGCTCGCCTGCTGTATGTTCTGGCGTCCAACTATTTTGTCCAATAGTATAGGAAACCGGAACTACTTCCAATTTCTCAGTGTTCGCTTGCTGAGTAAGAAAAATATTTCGTCCTTCTTGGAATGCTAACCCGACGCCATCTGCTTTGACTGTAGGAACAACAAGTTGATACTCTTTAGCAAATTGCCCAATTGCTTGGAATACATCGAAGTCCAACAAGGTCTGTACAGCATCTTTAATGGGTGACTCATACTGTATGAGCGTCGAGGCTATTTCTGATTTAATTTTATGTTCACGTGCATGCATGGCGCGTCGCAGATTATTTTGTAAATTACTTGCATGTTGACGATTTGCCTGAATAGGCAAAACTACGCTTTGAGAAAAAATTCCATCAACCCATTCGAGTTCGTTACGGTTAAGTTTCAGTAAACTAGCCAGATGATCCTCTGCATCTTGCAGAGCAGACACTAGGATATCAAAAACTTGTGGTGGTAAATATTGGCGAAGCTGTTCAGCTCCTATTGCTTCTGCAGCTGATGCTTCAAGTATACTGATTATTTGATCGCCTTCAAGTACGACTTGGCTACTTGATATTTCATTACGTATCTTATCATTAGCCCAGATTTCTGTTTCACTAAGTATTGTCTCGAACTTTTGAGATGCGAAACGAAGTCGATCATAGTCCCCATCCGCACCGTTAGAAATATCCCCTGTGCCCGTAATTTTTTCTACGATTTTTGCTAATTCATTTAGTGCTACAAGGTCTAGTTTTTCAATAAATCTTTGAAGTGCTGGAGTTGTGGGTAATTTTGTCAGTGCATCAGTAGCTGCACAGATGGCTAAAATTGTCTCATAATTTGCGGCATAGAATGAAATTATGGCTTCAGGAGAAACATTTGCAAGAGTGAAATCGCTTTTTAGTAAATCTAAGTTGCCAGCATGTTCTGCTGCCCCACCAATACCACCCATTTCTAATGCTGCAATTACATAATCATAAGAATTGAGATATTCATCCAATCGCTCGCCTGGTTTTAGTCGAATTAGTCGTGAAGATTTGTCGGCTTGGAATTCTTTCATTTGGCGATATGCTTCATCATTATCAGTGAGTATTACTCTCCATGTGGCTATGGAGGATGTTGCTCCGCGGCGGAGAGGTCGTGCGTTTGAAAGTAACTGACCCATCTGTGTTAGTTGTTCTGGTGTCCATTTTTTCACTAGTTCCGCAGCTTGTTGAAACCAGTTTAGCCGTTGGGTGATTACATCAATTTTAGAAGAAGGAAGTGGATAGTAGAGAGATAACTTATCTTTGGCAAAGAGGCTATTTGCATAGGATTGTATAATTCCTAATAATCGATAGTAGATCTCTCGTATATCTTCGGTTTTTAGCACCTCAAAGACACTAATACCTTCTCGAATTGTATAAGCGTCCTGTACTATATCTAGTGCCTTCTTCTTCCCTACACCAGGAATGCTTGCTAACGTTGCTACTTGCGCATTTCGTATTATATCTAAAGCAGCATCTTCGGTTCCAAATAAGTCAATTAATTTCTGTGCTAGTCGTGGTCCGACCCCAGGAATTTGGTCAAGGCGTTCAAGCTCCGGCAATCAGCTTCCTCCCTTTGTTACAAGTGCATCACTAAATACAGTATTTAATCTTCACTCCCGTCCGTACAACTGTAAGGATGCCTTTATAAGGATGGATGGAATTTGACTGGTTTCACCTTGATATAAAACCAGAGGTTGTGCATAGTGTTCCCCACGATCCTTTTGGCAATATGCGGACTCATCGCGGCCCTCTTAGTGACATTCATTGTGATGCCACATGTTATCAAAACCATGAAGAAGCGTCATAGGGTAGGTATTGATGTTCACAAATTGGATAAACCTGAAGTTGCTGAAATGGGTGGAGTGGGAATTCTTGTTGGGGTGATTATAGGCTGTCTTGTGTTATTTTTTGGTAGTCTTTTTGCATCTGGCTTATTCGACTTTCGCATTCTAGTTTTCCTTGCAGTTATATTGTTAGCTGGCCTTATCGGCATCATAGATGATGTAAAAACGCTAGGACCCAAGGTTAAACCAGTACTTACAGCGATTGCTTGCCTTCCTATTGTTTTATACAGTTGGGGTCTTTGGTCTCTAGGAATTTCTCCACCTCTTCCTGCCGCGTACAATCCCCGCCCCCATTTACCATTTCTAGGTCAAACTCAGTTGAGTATCGTCGACCCTCTTTTAATTCCATTTGCAATTGCCATCCCTGCTAATGCTGTAAATATGATTGATATCTTCAATGGTGTTATGCCCCTAACGTCGATTTTGATGTTTGTGGCACTCCTTTTTGTATCGCTTTATTTGATGGCAATCGGAATTCCTGGAGCTGAGCTGGGGGTATTGTTTTCCTGTTTAATGATTGGAGTACTAATCGCGTATTATTATTTCAATAGGTATCCTGCAAAGACCTTTGCAGGTGATACCGGATCACTTATTGTTGGGGCGGCTTTGGGTGCTACTGCTGTAATGGGAAGAGTTGAAATTATGGCAATTATAGCCCTTTTACCTGCTATAATGAATGCTTTTTACAGTTTGGTGAGTATTGGTGGGTTGTTAGAACGGCGTCAAATGAGAGAGCGTCCCACTGTTTTCCAATCTGATGGCACTCTTGCTGATTCCAAAAATTCTGAAGCACCTTTTACATTGACGCGTCTTATTTTGGCAAGAGGGCCATTATCAGAACAGCGCATCACTCTATCATTAGCAACGCTTACTTTAGCAAGCAGTGTTCTTGCCATTTTGACTGTTTTTCTGATCCCCTTTAATTCGGTGTATCTTCTAGGATGGCCACTAACTCTGATTTTCGTGATTGTGCCCCTTTGTCTCATTTTTGGTGTGTATTTAATTTTAAGAAAGAAAGATTATTTGGGTTTACGGATTTCAGGTTTAATCTCAATTATGGTGGGAGTATGGGCTCTTGGAATGGCTGGGTTTGCCTTGCTAGATTATTTGATTGATGTTATCCAAAGCGAACTGTGGCCTATTGCAGGTATTTTATTTGTGTTTGGTTGGCTCGCTTTGTGGCACTTTTCAACGCGTTTATACTACCGATACGAAGTTAGGAATTCGAAAACTGCAAACCAGACTACTTCCTAGGTTTTCCCTTCTGCCAACGATACTCAAAACTTTGTTGAAAGATTGCGATGATACCTTCATTGGCTGAATAGCTCGGACGATATACATACCGCGGATGACTCCGATTCCCTGCTGGTGAGGCCCAAATAAGAAACACGACCTTCGAGGAATCTGCAAGTGTACCCCTCACAGGAAAACGTAAATCGGAAGGCTGTCGAACACTAACTCCCATTGTGTTAAGTTTTTTAACTATAGAATGCGTTTCCGGATGTTGCATATTCATTAGAACTCGAATTGTGACACCCCGCTTTAGGGCTTTTTTCAGATCTTTTTCAACATCATCGAACCAACTGAATATATCCGTAAAAATATCAATCGTTTTCTCTGCTCCTATTAGTAATTGCTTAGTTCGTTTTTCCGTCTGGGCTAAATTTTCTAGGGATTCTAAAAGATCTTCAGGGCGAATTCGAAGACGTTGTCGCCAAAATATTGGAGAGAGGACTTCTTTAACTTCTTGACTGGTATTTTCGAGTTGCTGTAATGATTCCTCAGCTGCTAGTTTTCGTAGTCTAATAAGATTCTGAAAACCTTCCTGGGGACTAACGATCTCAAATTTCTTGGGACGTCCTTTTAGAATGACAATAAGTCCCAGATTGCTGAGACTTTCTAGAACACCATAAACGCGAGGAATTGGAATATTAGCCTTCCGGGCAATTTCTTCTGCACTCATCTGCGATCCTTGTACGAGCACAAGATATGCTTGTGTTTCATATTCAGTGAGCCCAAGTTGTCTCAGTTTTTCGGCTGGTTCTACCATTGACATGATTACCATATTGCATGTTGAATTTCACCTAAATTATCGTTTAGAATAAACTGGTTTAAACGTAACATCGGTAACTTTTTAGGGAAAATTTGTTTTTTCTAGTTGTAGGTTTCTCTTATGGAAAAAATTGGAATTGGTGTTATTGGAGTTGGTGCATGGGGAAAAAACCACGCCCGTGTTTTTTCTGAGTTAGAGGCAGTAAACCTAATTGCCATTACGGATCGAGACTTGGATCGAGTGAAAGCCATTGCGAAAAAGTACCACACAACTCCTTGTCAAAGCGTCGATGAACTCTTACGTCACGAAGATATTGATGCAGTTACTATCTGTACACCAACTGTGACTCATGCAGATTTAGCTTTGGAGGCACTTGAAGCAGGTAAGCACTTGTTGCTGGAAAAGCCCATGACTGATACAGTTCAGCAAGCTCAACGAGTCGTAGACGCAGCAAAATCAGCTGATGCGCTACTTATGGTAGGATTTGTCGAACGATTCAACCCATCTGTTCAAACCGCAGCTGAGGTTATTGATGATGGAAAAATTGGTGAGTTAGTACTCGGTTCGGCTCGAAGACTAGGACCATTTGTACCAGGTCGAGTAGCAGACATAGGTATTATCAAGGATTTGGCGATTCATGACATCGATATTGCACGCTTTTTAGTGAAACAGGAAGCAACTTCTGTATATGCAATCGCAGGTAAACTATACCACAAATATGAGGACCATGCGAATTTAGTAATTCGATTTGATGATAAACCAACGTTTTTTGTGGAATCTAATTGGTTGACGCCACATAAACTTCGAGGGCTGAATGTTACAGGCTCACAAGGTGTTCTTTCCTTAGACTACATTTCTCAAGCCGTAACGCTTGGGACAAGCCAGTGGGAGCAAAAATCCACAACACAGTGGGATGAACCTTTGAAACGTGAACTCGTTCATTTTGTTAAAAGTGTCCGAGAAAAAAAACCACCCAAAACTTCCGGTCAGGATGGCCTTGAAGCGTTAAGAATTGCTGAAGCCGCCTTAGAAAGCGCCCATACTAAACGCATAATTTACCTTGAGGAGTATCGTTCCAGTTGAAAATGAAGCCGAATATTCATCCTAGCTCAGTGATAGAAGGAAAAGTTAAACTAGAAACCGGATGTATTGTCGAGCCCTTTGTATTCTGTAGAGGTGACATTAGGGCAGGAAAAAGGTGTTATTTCAGTACGAGTGCAAACATCCAAGGGCTAGTAGAGATTGGATCCCATGTCTTTTTAGGAGAAAGGGTTACAATTGGCTTTCCAAGTCAACCTCAGATTATCCAGTTCCAAGAAGAAAAAGGGAACCAGCCTTGGTATTCCTCTAAACTGACTAAAATCGGTGACAATTGCATTATAAGAAGTGGATCAGTAATTTATGCTTCTTCAAAACTAGGTAACAATGTTCGTTTAGGACACAACGTCTTGATACGCGAAGAAGTGAAAATTGGTCACGACTCTCTTGTGGGGACCGGTGTTGTCATTGATGGAAAATCATCTATTGGGAAGAAAGTATCGATTCAAACGAATGTGTATATTCCATGGAATACCTTGATTGAAGATCATGTATTCTTAGGACCAAACTGTATACTTACCAACGATAAATACGTCATGAGAACTGAATATGAGCTTAAAGGGCCCGTTATTCGAAAAGGAGTTAGTGTGGGAGCAGGGGCAGTAATTCTGCCATCAATTGAAATTGGCGCTGAAGCTGTTATTGGGGCGGGAGCAGTTGTCACTAAAGACGTGCCTCCTAAAACCATTGTGTATGGTGTTCCTGCACAAGCACATGCTACCGTTCCGAGTAATTGGAAGGTCCCTATGAAATAGGAGTATCATCCCAGTAATTGGAAAGGGCCCTTTTGCTATTAAGCCGAAGATACCAATCTGAAAGGGCGATAAGATTTTTTGGTTGTTGCTAAGAGAATGCTTAAATACGTGAAAAGAATCGACAAATCGAAACTCCGTATCGGTGTGTGTCTGTGAAAACTAGAGTCTTACTCTTACTCATTCTTGTATGCTTACCTATGGCATTTGCTATCATACCACCTACGAATGCGAATTCCCCCCAACTAATAATCACTGACATTCAACGAACGACCGGAATCCAGGAATACGGAATGCTTTTGATAACAGATAACATCACGGTTTTCAACCCTGGTCCTGAACCAGCATTTTACGTATACACTGCATATCCACTTGTTGAAATTTCTAAGGTGCTGACTTTTCGTGCACGAACTATAAACGGGACTGACCTATTTTCACAAAGAGTACCATCGATTGGACCAAACTGTACAGGATGGCAGGTCTTTTTGCCTGAACCAATAATGGCAGAGAAGTCTGTTACTTTCACGGCACAAATGTCACTTGAAGATTCAATTCAACAGAATGATATTAATCCGACTGTGAATTTCTCACCAGTTCCTACTAGTCCCTATTTTATACAAAGTTATACTACCCAATTGACCTACGATGAAGATTTACTAACATTACCATCACAGACAACATGGACAGGAATTGACATCCATCCTTACTCCTTTTCTGAGGCTTCTGCCACTCTTGAATATATAGCTAATACGTTTCGACCCATAATCACGTATTTAGAACTTAGGCGATTGTTTTACATTGATGAATGGGGCTATTTGTTTGCCCACGAAGAACACACATTTCGACTTGATAGCCCTAACCCACGATTCACCGAAAACCCCGCTCAAAATTGGAATTCAATAACTTTGACTCTACCCAGGGGGAGTGAATTTATTCGGGCCTTCGAAGGTGTAGCAAATCTTTCAAGCCAAATAGTTGTTGCCCCAACTAGTACGGATTCTGGATCAATTAATGTTGGATTCCAGTATCGTATTAAGGAAGGAGATGTATACCAATTCTTCCTTCAATACCGGATGCCCCTTGATAATTATCAACAAGTTTTGCAAACGGGCCAGTTGCTTGTGTTTAATCCCTATTATGAAGAGCCTTTCCTCATTCGTTCACAAATCACTGAGTTCCTTTTACCAATAGGAACGTGGTTACAAGGAATCCCGGTTGGAGCTGAAACAACAATTACTCCCTCAGGACAGTATTTAGTTAGATTCCAAGACGCTAATGTAACTTCGTTAAGTCAAGGAGAAATTAATCTTTACTATGTCTATTCCATTCAACCAGCTCTTGTTCGCCCTATGATATTATTCATTATCTTCAGTGCCATTTGTCTGGCTTATGTTGCTGCTCGCCGTATACCCTTCTTCCGTGAAGAGGAAGAAATCATTGCCCCCACACCTGAGGTAGATCCAGCGATTCTTAGTGAGTTTTGTGCCTTGTACGGTGAAAAAATCGCATTGTTGTTGCAAACAGAGCGGCTTGAACAATCTATGCTTCAGGGTAAAATATCAAAGCCTAGATATCGTAAAGAAAAGAAAAACTTTGAACGGAAATCCCGTGCCCTTGAACGGGATTTAGAAAATCGAACCCAACCGTTAATTGAGGCAGGAGGAAAATACGAGTCTAGCTGTCGACAACTCGAAATCTTAGAGGCCGAAAGGGTCAGCGCGATCGAAGGTTTACATGCTCTTGAGCAACGTTATCGACAGAAACGGATAACTGCCTCAGTATACCAGAAGTTACGAAAAGATATCCAAAAACGACGAGATAAGGCTGTCTCTCGAATGGATCGTATCCTTCTTACTTTGCGCGAAGAACTTATTGAGTAGCTAGTTTCTTCCACTGCCGAAACAATGAAAAACCCTTAACGAAAAGGATTCGATTTAGAGCTAGTCTAGCCCGGTAGTGTAGAACCCTTAAAGATTAGAGCCTTTGAGGTGCACTGTGGTCAATCATCCGGGGCTTTGGAACTGTTAATTCAAAAGCAGTGAAGTTACCCCGGGACCGCGGTTCGAATCCGCGCCGGGCTACCACTCTTTTTATTTTCTATTTAGACGGGGATGCCAATGGGTTGTTTTTGCTTTGGAGGTTTGAGAATCCCATTCTGAGAGTATGTTTACAGCTTCACAGGCTGTTTGACTAGCTTCTTTTTCACCCTTTGTGGCAAATTCCTCAGTCTCACGATTAGCAAACACAGCACAAACAGCGCCACTTCGTAATCCAAAGAGATTTGATAAGGTGAAAATTGTAGAACATTCCATCTCAAAGTTAAGAACGCCAGCGGCTTTTAGATCTGGTATTATATCCTGCATATAAGACTGCCAATAACCATCGAACCCTGGACGGCCTTGTCCAGTAAAAAAACTGTCTGTAGTACACGTGATACCCACATGATAACTATATCCAAAACTTTCTGCGGCTTCGATTAGTGCT
>JABXGY010000014.1 GCA_016550395.1 archaeon
GGAGCTCTCCTGCTGGTACTAACTTGGTACATCTTACCTGCAGCTGTGTTTCTTTTATTGGGAACTATAACGATAATTCCTACGGTTGGAATCCAATTTAGAAGAACCCAGTTAAAAAGGGAAGAGCTCGGGATTTAATCGGTGGTGGCTTCAGCGACGGCGCCGAGGATGATTTTGTAGAGAGTTTCGCGGTAGCGGGGATCTATGGCGACGAGACCGTAGGCTTGGACACCGAGGATGCGTTGGACGAGTTTGGGGGCGAGAGCACCGGGGAGGTCTTGTTTGTTGGCAATAGCCCAGGCAATGCAGGCAGGCGCATTCTTTCGGACAATTTCTAAAATATCACGCGTTTCTAATACATTTTTCAGCGTGGAATCGGTTACAAGTAAGACGGCGTCAGCATTACGGAGGTAGTAATTCCAGAGAGAGCGGAAGCGGTCTTGTCCAGCAAAGTCCCAGACAGCGAGTTCATAAGGACCAAAACGCACACCTTGAAGGGTTTCGATGTCAACGGCGATGGTGGGATAATATTCGCCGGGGATGCTGTCGGCGGTTAGCAGTTTCAGCATGGTGGATTTGCCGACTCCGCCTTGACCAAGGAGGCAGATTTTGAGCATGGTGACGATGACATTGTCGAGCTCCTTTTCGAAACCTTGGAAGGCTTGACCCAAGGGAGCAGGTTTTTGGATGTACGCGTCGATTTCGTGACCGTATTTGTCGATGAGAAGTTCGCGGGTTTTTTTGAGTAATTCCCGGATTTTTTCATCTTCGTCAGAGATGTCAACGGCGAAAACGAGGAGGAGATGAGTACCTGCATCGGTGTAAATGAATTTGTTGTTTTTAACATGTATTGGGAGATCCACGGCGGCTCCGAGATCTTTTTCGAAGTGTTTGTAAGTGGCGACGAATTCTTGTCGATCTTCGGTGGTGATGTCGACAGACCAGTATTGACGGTGGAACGCCATGCGCCCATCACGGGTCATAATGAAGACATTGTGAATCATACGATTTAATTCTCCTGTGTTTTATTCAGCACGACTGACCGCTTTTTCTTGCCTTGAGGTGCGGCGTTGACGTCGTTTATGCTGTGGAAGTTTCTTATCATCCGAACTGAGGAGGTTTCGGAGTTCCCTGTAGTTTCGACGTAGAGAAGTACGAGAACATCCTACAAGTTCGATTATATCGTTTTCGGGTAAAGAGTCGCCGACCTGTTTGGCACTGTAATACGCAATAGACGCGGCGATAATCGGACGAGGATGCCCCTGGAATAGCCCTTCTTTGCCAACATATTCAACAATACGGTGGGAGTAGTCTTCGGTTTCTGGAGAGACCGAGAGAATAGCGAATAGCCTCTCGAGAATGGCATGAACTGGTTCGCTCCAAGCTCCTGGTTTAAGTTTTTTAGACTTTTGTCGTTCTTGATCATAATCTTCGAGAATACGGTTGATGCCAGCGCGTACTAATCGTCGGGCATTCGCAAGTTGGATTTGTCGTTCGCGCCGAATATACCGGGGACATTGGGGATAACCCGACATTTCGTAGATGGTAAGATAACATTGTTTTTTCACAACACGACAATAGGAGGTGAGCTTATCACCCTTGACAGGTCTTTCATACTTGTAGGGACACAAGGAGCGATCACGTGAACCGCCTCGCCGTTCAATTTTCCGATAGCTATCTGAAAGGATTTGTCGATAGCGGGTTGAACGTTTGGTAGAATCACTTTTCGTTTTTAGAATTCGTTCTAAGGTAGAATTGAGGATTTCTTCGTATGCAGATCCCTCTTCTTCGGACGTGAGTAATGCGGTGATACAAAAATCATCTTCGACTCCATCTCGGACAGTCCGTGTACAAGTGATTGCTGCCCTTTCTGTCACATCTTTAGTCGGAAACACTTGGAAAACGGTTCCAGGCTCTTCCAGAGCACAGCTGTAAAACATCATGGATAGATGTTCGACATCAAAGTTTAGGGAGGTCGGATATTTAGCTAAAACCTCTAATCCTTCCTTGGTATCCCAATGACTTAGTACGAGCCCCCGAGGGATGATAACTCACCTTCTAGCCTGGAATTTTGTAGACCGAATCCAGTTCATTGTCTTGGCTTCAGTCAACGTTAAGAAACGGCGCAGAAAAAGCTTTTTGCACTTATAGAGGACAAGGTGCATTCATTCCGAGATACTGAATTCATAAATGCACGTTTTTTAGCTGATTATTTTACGGCTGAATCGTATTGCATCATTCCCATTAGATTCCCTTCGGTATCTTTGAAATAGTGATAATAACCTACACCGGGAATTATGATCTTGTCGCCGACCAATTGACCCCCATGCGCCTCCACTAACTCTGCATACTTATCCACGTTATCTACACCAACCACATTCACGGTAGAACCTTCAGGAAAATCCTCACGTTTCGCAAAGGAACCATTAATTCCTGGCTCCGACTCATCACCAGTAATTAAGAACCAGTGGTCTATTGGTCCTGGCCACTTTTCGACCTTCCAGCCAAACACCGTCTCATAAAACTTTGTAATACGTTCAACATCATCAGCAGGAATTTCAAAATCAATTACTCGAGGTATTTTTAATCACTCCTTTCTAGTAAGTGAAATCTGTTACCATTCATGCAGGATTTGTATGTATTGGTTTCGGCTACCTAGCATTAACTTCACGACATTTTATGATAAAAAAACCAAGTCAATGTTAATAAAAAAGCATAGAGTAAATCGGAAGCGACTGCATAGAACCTATTCACCGACCCGTCCAGGAGTCCTCAGTTTCCTGATATAGAATTTTTCCAATTCCATTTCCACAATAACCAACGATGGGAGAAGAAGAGCAGTCAGGTCACTGAGGGTTTCAACCAATCCTTGGGCTAAGGCATTATGCAGCTTCTGGGAAGCTTTTCTAATCAAAGAAAGGCGTAAATCCTTGCCAATCATCCCCCGCATTGCATGGAACGTCTGATCAAGAATTGTGTCGATTGAAGCGGCTATACTACTGATAAATTCAGGGTTCCCAAAAGCATCAGTAGGTTCTTTTTTCGACTGCTCAAATGCCTTCTTAGCCTCCTTATCTCGCAAGGCTCCCTGAGCAGTGACAATGGCAGCGAAGAACTGAGTGTTACCCGTTGGATCAAATGCATCCAACATCCTCATATCCTCCCCAAAGTCAGTGATAAACTCTCTCCAGGCCGTAAGGGTTCCTTTGCGATCAGGGTATTCCGACGTAAGGAATGCTCTGATCTGTGGAAGATATTGGCTTGCTACTGTGGCTACGAACTGCCAGTAGCCATTCGGATCCGCAGCAAATGTTCCCCTTCTAGACTTCCCTTTTTTGCCTCTTCTCCACTCTTGGATGAGTCCCTCAATATTTCCAATAGACAAAAGATTCCCCCAATAGTCCTACTCACCATGCCTTTTTAGGATAAGGGCTAGCAGGAGGTGATTACAAAGACGTTATTATTCACACGGAAGTTGTAAACATGTTTGGGGATAACTCCACGCCACTGAAGTTCTATTCAGGAGAATATTCTGTTATGAGCAAGCCATAATAGACCAGACCATAGTAAATGTCATTTTCTACTCTGCATTCACGAAAATGTCCCTCTTTCTTAAATCCTAAACGCTCGGCTAATTTCGCACTTCTTGGGTTCGTATCCCGTGTAATGACAATGACTTTATGGGCATGCAAATCAGAAAACATGAATTCCAACGCCCGCCTGGCTGCTTCAGTGGCAAAGCCCTTTCCCTGATAACCTTGATCTAAAAACCATCCCAGTTCAAAGGAAGGAACCTCCCATCGCTTCGGTTCAATCCATATCTCCCCCACATACAATAGGTCTGATTTCAACCAAATCCCCATGACAAATCGTTCTCGTGTCATCCACTCAGCCGTATGCCGTTGGATCTTAACCTCCGCGTCTCCCACCGTTGCAAGCGATGCAACCTCCTCCACATTCGCGTGAAGAAACTCACGATTATCATTCCGCTCAAGAAGTGCAAACAGCGCCTTACCATCGCCTTTCTGGTAACGCCTAACAACTACTCGTTCCGCTTCAAGCCGATCAGGAAGCTCAGATAACCTATCCATACTTAATCTAAGTCTCCATTAGCACAAAAATCTGTAACAGAGCAACCCTATCTTCCAGACTTATGATTCTTTTTCAACGACGGAGCTATAGATGTGGATTTGTTAATCACATTCCATTATTTGAAGGCGTAGATATGTCCATGCTCCTAAATTTTCGGTAAAAGTACAGATCTAACACAAACAAAAACACCCCTTGTATTATGATACCAACCCCATTCCCTAACAGAAACGCATCTTGCCACAAAAACACAATCAACAGAATCCCCACAAGCTGATACCCGACATCCAAAAACACGTTAATTCTCAGAAACCGCGCCGCTTTATCTGCCGATTGCTCCTGCTTTCTGAAGACTCCCACCACCGCGATTATAGCATCAATAATACCCCACAGCAATGCCTGCAGACCAATCCCCTGAAGCACACTAATCGGAACAAAGAGTAACATCATGGCAACTACAATGCTCGATAGGCTCCAAGCAATCAAAATCATTCCAAGCCTACGGGTCAACCTTCTTGTTTCCATCTGTGAATATCCTCCACGCTTCAAATTCCAGTAAGATGGCTAACTAGTGTTTCATAAAATTAGTTTCGAATATACTAACATGGAAATAAAGCAACTAAGTTCAGAACACCCACCTATACACAAGAATATAGCGATGACTTGACCATAAAAGAAGAACCGCTAATCTGTCCAGATGTATTCATCCATAACACCAAGGAGTTCACGAACTCTCCTCATGCTTTCCTGAACCATCGAACAGCTGACCTAGCACTCCAAACAATTGCAAACACCACGAACCCCCCACCCATGTTAACCATCTGGAGCAAGGGAAATATCCACTGGGTTAACCATATCGCCTGCGCAACATATCCGATTAACACTGGAGATTCGACCTCCCAATACACCAATCCCCCCAACCCGAAATGTAACTGATAGCTCACACAACCTGGGCACCTATAATATATAACAAACAACTGGAGGCTCACCGGATAACACAATACATGCATCATCGGACACGGATCACCATACAAAAAGCACGCACAGTTGATAACACTCCACAACGATATTATAGAACTAACTGTCACCCAAACCAGTAATCCCAACAGGTACGTATCCCAACTATACTTTCTCCACAGCACGACCATCGAGAAGACAACCGCACCAATAAGAAACACAATCACACGAACCCCTCATCTACAATCAAGCCTCCCCAAGATTTAATCCTACTTTTTAGAACAAGGAAAAAAGATCCCATTTTGACGCATTAGCAAAACCAAACAAAATCATTCTAAGCCTATGAGCTAGCCTTCTAGTTTCTATCTAGGTACAACTCCACGCTTCGAATTCAGTGGGCAGCAACTATTAACCTATAAAATTCATTTCGAGTAAACCAACCCGTAAAAAAGGAGCCAAACAACGAAGCGATTTCTCAGCCGGTTCAGCAGTATTTTTCAATTTGAATCAACTAGTTTGGCATGACCCGAATGAAACCAATAGTCTTGTTGACACTCCTTTTACTCTCACCCCTCGCCAGCATAACTCAGCAAGAGTCAATTTATGTCCCTTTGGGTTTTAGTCTATCATTTCACTTTACTGTTTTTTTAGGGGCTTCCAGAACATTCGCTGTCCACATCTATAACTTTGGTGACCCTCCCACAGACTATTTTGTCAAAACAAGCCTCTACTTCCAAAGCGGAGATCAAATCCTGACTCTCAATGGATGCTCAACCTCCTTAGAGATGCCCACAATCGAACTACCTCACCCTGAAGAGAAGATATGGTATATCGTTGCAGAAACTACAGATGATACCGAAGGAACTGCTTACTGGGACCTCATAATTGATTATGGGCCTAGTCCTCAGGATTTACCCAACTCTGATAATCACACTCTCACCTTTTACATCATGGCCCACGATCCTGCACCCTCAATTTGGACATTCATCCTGCTGTTTTGTGTACCTTTCCTATCCGTCATTATTGCGGTAATTGTAGTCTCAGTCTACATCTGGAAGCGACGAATTCCTTCAAAAACACCAAAATAATCGGATGAACTGGGTAGAGAATCTAGTCGTGTTGTTGATCTTCAGGTCGAGTAATACCCAGTCGAGTATCAAGACGCTTCACAATCATCGAATGTGAAGTCATGGTGCCAGTAGGTATGTCTTCAGGTTTTTCATCAGGATAGACAGTAACTCTGTACTTATAGAGTAAAAGGCCTCCCCCACTAATTA
>JABXGY010000088.1 GCA_016550395.1 archaeon
AAGAACCTCAAATCTGGTATTTACTCTTAAATGAATATTGATATCCCTTGCATGATCCTTCTCTTCACTTTTCTGGCAGCCTGTGTCACCCTTTAAACTATCCCATAAATAGATTGTTCTGGATTAATTGACTGTATTTAGAACCTTGAGTGCCTTTTCGATATCCGCAGCTGTATTGTATAGGTGGGGTGAGAAGCGTAGAAAGCCTTCTCGAAATGAGATGAATACATTATTTTCTTGAAGTAATTTGAAGATAGCTTTATTACGGTCTTGTTTATGGTGACTGACGATGATAATGGCTGTCCGTTGGTCCTTTTCTAGGGGACTATGAATTACGTATTTGGAACGATCAAGTCCCGTGAGGAACTGATCAACCAGTTTAGCGTTATGTTCCTTAATTGAACGTAAACCATGCTTGAGGAAATAATTGATACATTCAGTCCAAGGAATGAAGTTGAAGAGGTTTGCAGTGCCAAAGACATCAAATTTTGCTGCTCCCAGATTGGAAAGAATTTGATATTCACGGATTTTGTCTAAGTCTCGGTCCCCTTGCATAGAAATCCAATAGGCTTGATTATATTCGAGGCTATTGATTAAATCAAGTTTCATCCAACAAAATCCTGTGGCATAAGGACCACAAAGCCATTTGTATCCAGTACAGGTAATCCCATCAACTGGGTTGCGAGATATATCAAAGGGTCGATCACCAAGACCCTGCGTGATATTTAGGAGAAACAAAATATCGTGCTTGTGACAGAGATTTCCGATAGCTTGAGCATCTAGCTGATAGCCAGTGAAAGAATCGATCCAAGTAGCCCCAAGGATTTTGGTGTTTGAAGTGATAGCTTTTTCAACATCACTAACATTGAGTGTGGGTCCTTCTGGGATAATTTCACGAACTGATACACCTTGTTTTTGAAGATATATCCATGGCAGGATGGTGGCAGGAAAATCACCTTTCACCAGCAAGACCTCATCACCCTTATTCAAGGGAATTCCATTTGCCCACAGATGAATGCCATAAGAGGCACTATTCCCCAAGATGATCTCATTAGTTGGTGCATCAATAAGTTGTCCTAAGGCAATTTTCAGATTCTTGGGAACTTCCTGAAAAATTTCTTCGCTTAATTTGTAGGGGGTTACGTTCAGTTTGATTGCTTTTTGGGCTGCTTTTTGAGCCACACGGGGCATAGCACCAATGCTAGAGGCGTTAATCCAAGCTTTTCCTTTAAACGGACCAAAATCGTCAACGAATGAATTCATGGAATTCACTACCAGAATAACAATGGATAGTTCTTTCCTTAAGGCTTGTTTTTGACAATATTCTGGAATTAGTTTAGAATATCATTACGCTGAGCGAATAACATTAGTCAGTATAATCTTCCAGTGGACACCAATCTGGAAGAGTAAAACCTTTCTTAATCAGGTCATCAAAGTTAATGATAAATTTCGCTCCAGTCACGAGATTTGAGTGTGTGCAATAGAGAGCAACTTTACCGCTTCCCGACTCTCCCTGATTTCGAACATAGGGGCATTCAATACAATTCTCGACCACAATAAGCTTCTTCTTTGTCTCACATTCAGTCATCACATTCACGATCCATAATATTAAACATCACAGAGGCGTTCTATTCTTCCACAAAAGTGTATAGGTATTGCCAGGAACAGATAAACTGCCGGTTGGTTTTTATCCCAGAATCTTTTCATCATCTCGTAAAAAGCTTGGAGGTTAGATTGTGACCAGTGTTTTGGATTCACTAAAAGTGAAAGGTGTGTTTTTTAAAAACCGCATTGTCATGCCACCAATGCAAGGTGACCACGCTACTGTAGAAGGTGGTGTAACAGAGAAACTTATTCAATTCTATGAACAACGAGCAGAAGCTTTGGGACTGATTATCGTTGAGCACAGCTATGTAAGTCTAAATGGTCAACGTGCAAAAAGGCAATTAGGAATTTATGATGATCATTTAGTACCAGGACTTAAGGAACTAGTCAAACGAATTCAACCATTCAATACGCGGATTATATTACAGATTACGCACGCTGGAGCTAAAGCTGATGAAAAACTAGGAATTGAAAGAGTGGCACCCTCGGCAAAAGATGGAGCACGAGAGCTTATGGTGGAAGAGATTGAAGCTCTAAAATATGCATTTAGTCGAGCTACTGACCTTGCCGTGAGCGCTGGATTTGATGGAGTGGAAGTTCATGGTGCCCATGGTTTCTTATTAAACCAATTTACATCTCCATTAACCAATCATCGAATTGATATGTATGGGGGGAGTTTTGAAAACCGCATTCGATTCCCCTTAGAAGTAGTACGGCAAGTCCGCAAACAACTTGGCACACGATTTCTATCTTATCGGTTAGGCTCTGTTGATCTTCAAATGATGGGAACACAAATCGAAGATTCACAACGATTTGCCAAACAACTCGTTACTGCCGGTGTCGATATATTGAACGTATCAGGAGGTCTATGTGGTAGTGCACCATCCTCATTAGCAACGGAGGAAGGCTTCTTTGTACCACAAGCACACGCAATCAAACAGTCTGTAGATATTCCCGTCATTGGCGTAGGAGGCGTAAAAACGCCACAATTTGCAGACCAAGTCATCCGAGAAGGGAAAGTGGATTTCATTGCAGTAGGACGTGCATTGAGGAACGATCCAGACTGGGCAATTAAAGCAATCAAATTCTTGAAAACAAAATGAGGGTGCAACATGTCAAACGAAATCGGTAAACAGTTTTGCCTGAATACCAGATATGAAAGGGGTAAGCTGCCGCGACGCCCTCTTAGCCTGAGTACAAAACCCTCGGTGTATAAGACATATGAGAACTCGAAGCAAATTCAATTACCAGAACCTCAAACACAACAAGGTCCTGGTCTTTGGCAACTATTAAACCAAAGACGAAGTGTACGCAAATTTTCAAGTAAAGCCATGACTCAAGAAGAGCTATCACAAATACTTTGGGCAACTCAAGGGGTCACTGAGCCCGGAGTACCAGCATATGGTGAAATGATTGGTTTACGGACAGCCCCCTCAGCAGGAGCATTATACCCTGTTGAAACATATCTATGCATCAATAATGTTATAGGAATTGATCCTGGATTGTATCATTATTCCATTGAAAACAGGACTCTTGAGCTCATCATCAAGGGAGACTTTGGTGAAGCCCTCGCAAAGGCTGCATTGGATCAGGAGATGCTTGCCAAAGGAAATGTGGTGGTTATTTGGACAGCAATCTTTGAAAGGTCTAAATGGAAATATCGACAACGAGCCTACCGTTATGTCTTTTTAGATGCCGGACATATTGGTCAAAATTTAGCTTTAGCTGCTGAGGGTTTAGGGCTAGGAAGTTGTCAAGTGGCAGCATTTTTTGATAATGAAGTGAACCATTTGTTACAAGTAGATGGTGAAAATGAAAGCGCTATCTACCTCAGTGTAATTGGACACAAAAAGAAAAATTGAGAGTCACATAGCACCTGAGGTTATTTCTTTCCAGCTGGTCGACGTACACGATAGAGAGCCAAGGCTAGAATGATGGCTATGATAGCTAGAACACCAGTAAGAACAAAGGCAATGAAGTAGCTACCTGTAATGTCAACGATAATCCCTGCCGCGAGTGCTCCAACGATTCCTGCCACTCCATAAGAAGTGAATAACACACCGTAATTAGAGCCCACGTTTTTTGAGCCAAAGTAGTCAGCGGTTGACGATGGAAAGAGAGCAAAGTTACCTCCGAAGCAGAAGCCGATTAGCGAAGCCACTATCATCACGATAATCCAACTAGCTATGATGGTACTCAAATAAGCGAAGCTAAACATACCAATTGTAAGTAACACGAACATTATCACCAAAGTGATGACTCGACCAATTCGATCGGAAATCGCACCCCAAACAATCCGTCCAGCTGCATTGAAGATAGACATTACACCTACGATTAAAGCGGCAATAAAACCCCATAGAATAGGGTCAGCTGCAGTAAAGGGGTCAATAGCTTGAGCAGCACTTTTCACATTACCTAGTGTCATTAATCCCGCTGTTGCAGCAAACAAGAACATGAACCACATTAACCA
>JABXGY010000089.1 GCA_016550395.1 archaeon
CTGGTACGCATACAGGTAATCAGCCACTAAATGTTACGTTTCAGCGTGTTTTTGAAGAACCAGGAGTGAATTTCACCTTTCCGGAATTTAATGTCTTTTACGATTATTATGGTAATGCGTATAATATTGTGCCAAACACTGATGCAAATAGTGTGGAATATAAGGTTAATTGGATAAATCCGAATTTCTTAGACGATGACCCTGAAATCCCCCTCATAGGTGGATCTCAGATGAAAGGCTACTGGTCACTGTTTTGGGACTTCTACCTCAACAGTAGTGACAACACCTTCCTAGCCGAGGATACCCTAAGCGACCTGTTTTCTTTCAACTTCACAATTTTCATGGAAAACGATACCCTCATCTACAATACACCCACCATCGTCCATTGCAACGTTACCTTTAATACGGGACCAGACACTAACGAATACAACTATGGCAATTGTACCCTCCTTTTCCCAAAACAGATCTACAATGAAACGACTCTAATAGCCAATATTACTCTTGATGATGTAATCCAAGTGGGAAGACCCATAGGAGGAGACCTAACACCTGCTGTAGACAATGAAACCCATCTTGGATTTCACGCAAATTTCGATATTGCCTTGTCAGCCAATACCTCCTGGGGATTAGTCTTTGATCTCAATGTAACAGCATATACTAATTCCTCATTCTGTCTCTTAGATTTGACGATACCGGATAACGAATACTTCCTTCAATCAGGGTATACAGGCACACTTCTCGAACAGCCCATGCATTTTCCCAAAGCGGATATCACCATTCATACACCACACGATATCAATTGGAAACAAAATATTACCAACCTTTGGTTCCGGTTCCCGCAGGTATGGGTCAATGTTACTCTACCTGGAAACTCGACACCAGGTTTGAGTGGCTCTGCCATTTCTCTACGCATGCCAACGAGTAGATCTCTGGAGTGTCCATCGACTGACTCATTTGATTTGGAAAATACACTAGTTAGTAAAAGTGACCACCCCTTAGGTTCTGTTCATACCGATACCAATGAACCAGGGTTGCTAATCATCACAATAATTTCCAGTTTTCGCCGATGGTTAATAACTTGGTTTTAGATGTAGGAAAAGACGTATTGGCTTTGCATTGGGTATTTCTCAATCAATCCTATCACTAGACTATAAGAGAAGCCGCAGCTCCAATTCTTTAAAAGTGCGACACTTCTTAGAGTAAATGTAATAATCCTGGGAGTCATGTCAATGCCTGCTGAACAAGATAACAAAGATGACCTTGATGAGGCTTTTCAGCAATTCAGTAAAAAATTGAAGAGAAAAGTCGATGCAGGTGATCCTACTAAAGACCCAGAGCTTCGTACCCGACTCGAAGAACTCGACGTTCAAGTCCCTTCAAAATCCCATTTCTTTTCTGACGTTGAATCGCAGCTTAAGCAACTGAAAGAAGAATTCCATATCGAAATCCAGGTCCCGCAAACTCTAGAAGAATCAATTGTGCATTTATTAGCAACTGACGCTACCGGTAAAAAAACTAAGGCACCTCTAACAGCAGCGGATTTATTCACCCAGATTCATGCAATTGACCAGTATAGTCAACTCTCAAGTAAAGAACTTCAGAAAGTTCTAAAGAAGCTCGAAAAAGAAAATGTCCTGTACCTCTCTGAAGTACAAGGAACTCTTGTTGTGCAATTACATGATGAGTTTCTCAGCGAGGATGAAGCTGCTATTCTCGACATCGCAGCACGAAAAGCAGGAAAGGTGTCGCTAGAACAAATTATGCTGTCCACTCAATGGTCTCAATTACGAGTTCAGCTGGCTCTTGACGCCTTGATTGCTAAGAATATGGTAGTGAAAAAGAAGAGCTTTGTAGGTGGAACGCGTTATCAGGTGTCAGAAGACTCTTAATGATCCTTCTTTACTTATACGCACCCCTCTCTGGTTTTAAATAGCTTCATTCGTGGTTTTAGTCGGTGCAATATAAGTGAGTACAGATTGTGTAGAAGTTATACGAGGCTATTCAAGATCCCATGACGAGTTTCCTCATCGGGATATTCGCCGAGAGAAACGTTTACTTCGCCAAGCCATCGCAGCCTCAACAGGTCCTCATCGAATTCGCCTTCAACGGGAATTAGCAGCCCTCGAGGACTACGAAAGGGAGAACCGGTAACACTTTTTTGAGAATATCATCAGCATAGCTCCAGTAACAAGAGAAAGGTGTTTTTACGTTCTAGGCATTAGCCTTATCAAGTATTTTCCTAAAATCATATGGGATCTAATGGACTACTTCGAGTTATACATAAAGCTGATTGGTGAAGCAGATTGAAGTGCATACTCGCTATTTCAGGAACTCCTGGCACTGGCAAAACCGAAGTAGGTCAACTTTTAGCTAAGCATCTTAAGACTCAAATCCTAGAACTTAGTGACTTCGCAAAACAGAAACAACTGTTCTTAGGAAAGGATCAGGATCGAGATACCTTCATAGTAGATGTTGATCAGCTACGACATTTTCTCGTTGATCTGGCTCATAGGTCGGATGAACGTTTTATCGTTGTTGGTCACTTTGCTGATGAAGTCCCTATAGATTTTCTTGAATTGATAGTAGTATTGCGGAGTAATCCAGTTGTCTTAACTCAACGACTGCTTCAACGTGGTTGGACGCATAAGAAAATATTAGAAAATATCCAGGCAGAAATACTGGGTGATTGCACGGCTCAGGCATTGACTCGCCATGACCATTCTAAGGTCTTTGAAATCGATACCACTAATCTATCACCTGAAGAGACAGTAGAAGCCATTGAAAAAATTTTAGCAGGAAAAGGAAATCAGTTTGTCGTTGGAGAAATCTCGTGGCTACATACTTTAGATCCAAAGCTTCTTCATCAAATAATGGAAGAGCGGAGGCTCCCTTAAAACCACAAAAAGCATAAGTGTGCCTCAACACTTTGACAAATAGGTGAATCCGGGTCGGACAAGGCTTGAATAAAAATTCCGAAGTATCAGTAGAACAAATTATTCGAAAATATAGTTTAGCGAATGCCATTAAATTTAGCGGGAAGGCAAATTCACAAGCTGTGATTGGGAAGTTGCTTGCAGAACGACCTGAATTGCGATCACACGCTCAGGACATAATCGGGCAGGTAAACCGTATTGTAACTGAGGTCAACAAATTACCTTTAGCCGACCAAATATCAGAATTACAGGATTTGGCTCCTGATCTGCTAGAAGCGTCTAAGGAACGTCGTGTTAAAGAGCTTCCAGTTTTACACGATGCGAAAATGGGAAAAGTAGTGACGCGATTACCCCCTGAACCAAGTGGGTACCCACATATTGGGCATGCCTACGCGGGATACATTAACTGGTATTATGCTCGGAAATATAAGGGTCGGTTAATCCTACGGTTTGAAGATACCAACCCCCGAAACGTCCAAAAAGAGTACTATGAAGCCTTCAAAAAAGGCTATCAATGGATGGATATTGACTGGGATGAAGAGCTAAAGGTTTCCGATGACCTACCATACTTCTACGAAAAAGCTCGAGAACTACTCGAACGTCACGAAGCCTATTTTTGCACTTGCCAAGCGGATGTCATCAAAGAAGGCCGCAGAGCCGGTACACCTTGCCCACATCGCCAAGATGATAGTGACAAGAATGTAGATGTTTGGGATGAAATAATTGATGGAAAGTATAAGGAAGGTGAAATTGTCTGTCGACTCCGCGTGGACATGAATCACCCAAATGCAGTCATGCGCGACCCCAACATTTTCCGGATTATTGATTATCCCCATCCATTTCAAGGAACCCAATACCGACTATGGCCCACCTATGACTTTGCTAATGCACTCGAAGATCATCGCAATGGAATCAGTCACATACTGCGGAGTAACGAGTTCGCAAGCAGAGATGAACTCCAAGCATATATTCGAGATCTCTTTCAATTACCCCAACCGCTAATTCAGGAATGGTCACGATTTGCTATTGAAGGTAGCCCTGTCAGTAAACGGAAGATACGACCTTTGATTAAATCGGGTTTTATTAGTGGGTGGGACGATATTCGTCTAACTACAATAGCCGCTCTTCGCCGGCGAGGGATTATTCCTGAAGCGATTAGGGAAATGACTCGGGAAGTGGGGCTAAGCGTTGCACAACCTATACTGGATTGGTCTGTCCTTTTAGGCATCAACCGCCGCTTAGTAGACCCGATTGCCAACCGTTATTATGCTGTTACCCAACCCTTTTTGATTGAGATTTCTAATGCAAAGCCTCACACAGCGAAGATTCCTTACCATCCTGATTTCAAAGACCGAGGAACTCGAACCATCCCAATAAAGGACCGTGTTTATATTGATGGACAAGATGCATCTCGATTAAAGAAAGGAGACGTATTCCGATTGAAACATGCCTATAATCTTCAGGTCAAAAGAAAAACGAAGAAAACATTATTCTGCAGTTATGCAGGAGAGGACCTCGATCAGGCACGAATCAAAATTCAATGGGTCATAGATAACTCGATTCCTATGGAATTGCGTTATCCTAATGTTCTCTTCATTAAAGGTGAATTGAATTCAGCGAGTCTACGGAAAGTTGAGGGAATAGGAGAACACGCAATTCGAGATGTAAAACCAGGCACAATTATTCAATTAGAACGTAAGGGTTTTGGATTTATCGATGGAAATGCGGAGAAAGTCAATATTAACATGACTGAATAATCGAAGGCGCAAAGATTTTAGAGCGCTAATTCCCAGTACCGTATAGTCAAAATGCGCATTCGGGGGTATAGGTCTAGCAATGGCCGAGGATGTCCAGCGGGCACTTGATAACCTTCGGTTTGACCGGATGGTCAAAGCATTCTGTATTATATCACCCGATAATGTCATTTATCAAAGCAAACTCGATCCCGAAACTGAAGCCATGGTAAAACAGACTGTGAGCCTCTACAAGGGTCAAATAAGCCAGCTTACAGTTAACACCGAAGCTGGGCTTGTTGTTATTTCAAAGATTGCAAATAATTGGTTACTTGCAGTTCTTTTTCCCCCAAATCTCTCATTGGGGATAGCTGTAGTCAAAACCAAGGCTACCCTACTTGCTCTTCGTGAGCTGGATCTAGAAATCTTAAAAACCATGCCCGCTGCACCTGCTGAACCCAAACCTAAGCCTGCTCCACCTCCATTAGAAACACCCCCACCAGAGATAAAGACTGAACCTCTCCCCACTCCACCACCCTCTCCACCCCCAGCTACAACTTCAGAACCAATAATATCAGCAGAACCAGCTTCTACTATTACTGAAGAAGAATCACTTCCTCCACCATTAGAACCCCCACCCGTCGAACCCATCGAATCCATCGAACCTATACCTCCTCCACCTTCTCCAAAACCCACATCACCAGAATCTCGAATAGATCTAACTTTTGTCCCACAAGGGGGTGAGTCCCTACTCGCCGCTCTCGATAAAGGATCACCTGTGGGTGGTAACCTCTATGATAAATTTGGTCCCTTTGCTCGAGATATACTATTTCTAGTCGATGGAAAACGAGATGTCAAAACAATCGCCTTTCTTCTAGGATTACCGGAATATGCTATCGTCGAAGTCCTAGAATTTGCAATTACCAATAATATCCTCGCCAAACCAGCAGCCACATGACCTGTTTTCATCCAAGCTACACGATATTTTTTCAGCGCATTATAAAAAAAATAACGCCGGAAGGGCAGCCGAGGGAGGAGGGATGTTGTTTTGGAGGGCGAGGACGACTCGGGCCTGAGGCCTCCTTGGGAGGATTCTGCCTATGAGGAGTTTTCGGTTTTTTAAAATTGTGTCGCTTGCCCTACCGGCTATTGAATAATCGCCAAAGAACATAAATAAGTCTTTATGTTTTTCCCAACAATCCCAATATTTTATTGAGATTATCACAATTATAGTTAATAAAACCGCAAAATTGGTTAGGCTTCTTCAATTGTACCTTCTTTACCACATTGGACACAGATTAGCGGTTTTGAACGGTATTGGTTGCCACACTGTGAACAGACAAAGTTCATGGTCACTGGTGCAACAGTAACGTCAGGCTGACGGCGTCGTAATGCCCAAAAAGGAAGGGAAACTATTGAAGCAATACCCAGAGTAATTATGAGGGGCACGACTATCTGCCACAGGAAGAAGGAAAATATGAAGCCGATTGTGAATCCAGCGACGAGGGCGTATTTGATTGTAAAGAGCAACCAGATACAACCGGGTAGTAATACTGCTATACTGACAATGGAGAGTGTTGTAATCATGTTTCGAATCAGAAGCGCTACTATTATGGACATTGTGATCCAGAGACTTAATGGAACTATGAAAGAAAAATTTAGAAGATAGTCGATAGTGGCGAGAATCCAGGCTAATTCGTATAATTGGAAAGTGTCAATTAGTCCTGTGTAAGTTGTGTATACAAGAGTTTGGATTAGAGCAGGTTGGATTAAGAAAATAAACACGGAGAGAGTCACACTACTAAGGAGTCCGAACGAAACAGTGTAAGAACTCCTAGGTTTAGGCATGATATGGAGCCTTAGGATGTGAGTTTATTAATGTGGCTCTAGTGCGCCTCGAATTGGGAGGTGAGTGTTCCGCCAATGACCCCACCGACGCCTGCGATTAACCCAGCTAGAATTGCATTGATAACCCAGCCGAGAAGAAGGTCAAAATTTAATCCGGGAGCTAAAACCCAGCTAATTGCCAGGGTTACGAAAGGTGCGATGATAGCCGCAATTAATCCTGCAGCAGCTCCTTTCATCATATCACGGACAATTAAGCCTCCAATCAGCCCGCTAATGAGCCAAACAATGGGCGCTAGGATGAAGACAATGAGGATGTTTAATAGAAAATCCGTATAGACTGTTTGTAGTTGATTCAAAACAGGTAGACTAAGGAAGGTAGCTGCAACATTGGGCGGTACAAGACCAGGACCTGTAAGTGGAAATCCCATTGCAGCAGCATACAAGATTCCAAAGGCGATGCCTAGGCTGGCAAGAAAGCCAACGATTACACCAATTATTGTGCCAGTTGTTGAGGATGCCATAAAGCTTACCTCGATTATCCTGATTATGAGAGGAAAATGACGATTTAAAGTTGTTTACCCTAAATTATCAGCGCTATACCATACGAAGTTTTCGTAATTCGTTCATTAAAGCAATAAGGTGTTTATCACCCGTCGCCATGGCCTTCATGAAGATTTTCACCTTCTTTCCAGCCGTCATACGGACAATCGATTCTCCGGTAACAATTCCGGCGAGTTTATCCAATGTTGCGTCATCCGTTTTTAGGATGAGTTCGCGGAGTTTGAGAGATTGCTCGAACTCAGATCCGTAGATCTTACGCCATTCATCTTCGTATTGTTGTAGATGTTTAGCACTTACTTGCCCTTTCATGATACATTCAGCAGTGACTCTTCCTGCGATGTTACCACAAACCATGGCATATCCCATTCCACCACCGGTAATGGGATGTACATGACCTGCAGCATCACCAACTAATAGCGCGCCATCAACCACGTTTGTTTTATTTGGTCCACAGACAGGAAGTGCTCCTACACGCTTTTCAATGACTTTGGCTTGACTGAGCTGCCGTTTAGCGACATCATGATGCTTGAGGAAGTGATCCAAGTATTCTTTTGCTGTTTTTGTTTCGATGGTTCCGCCGATTCCAATTCCTACATTTGCTCGACCATTTCCTTTGGGGAAGATCCAAATGTATCCTCGCGGTGAGACTTCATTTCCAAGAAGGAATTCCATAAGGTCTGTGACTTCAAGCTCACAATTTGCCATTTCATAGGCGAAACATGAATCAATATCTGCGGGTTTGTAAGATTTTCTAAGTCCAGTGAAACGAGCGATCTGGCTGTTTACACCATCTGCACCTATGACCACTTTTGCTTCCAGGGTTTTGCGTTGACCATCGTGGCGAACAATTACTCCATTAACAACTCCTTTAGATCGTGTGATGTCTAGAAATCGGGCTCCGAGGAGACTATCAGCGCCAGCTTCGGTAGCACGGGCGAAGAGTTCCTTGTCAAAAACACGTCGATCAACAATGTACCCGCTTGGTTCTTTTTCTGCATAATCTACTGCAATCTGACCTGGACTATACACACGGAACCCGCGAACAGTAGCCCGAATCGATTCTTCTGGGACGCTAATTTCTGCAAGACCTGGTCCCGTTTTTCCGATTGCTTCCCCGCATTGGACTGGAATTCCTACGTTGGTTTTTCTATCAATAATCGTTACAGCGGCTCCAGCCCGTAAAGCACCCATTGCTGTGGATGAACCAGCTGGTCCCGCTCCAACTACAATAACACAGTTTTTCTCTGACATATTAACACCTTCTGATGATTTCTATCAATACTAGCGTTCGATTAGTGTAATAGCTCCTACAGGACATACCTTAACACAAACTCCACAACCTGTACATTTTTCTGGAATAACAATAAGGTAACTTTCAGTAACCTCGATTGCGTTAACTGGACAGACTGTGGCACAAGCTTGACAAATACCACAGAGTTCCCCGTCAATGTCAGCTAATTTCTTTGTACTTTTTTTAGTGCTAGTTGTAGGAGGCATAGATTTTACTTCCAACGTGTTAGTCTCGAAGAACACGGTAGTTAAAGGTTTTTGAGCCTTTCTAATGCTTGTTTTCTTGGTTCGTTGTAAAAAGGAGATAGGCTCCTTGGGGAGGAATGATACCACGTTCAGTTATGAAGGCGTCTATATGTTCGGGTCCGGTAACATCAAAGAGGGGATTCCGAACCGTTACTTTAGAGTCAATATTGTCACTATGTACTACTTGTTCTGAATTTCCCTCTTCTATAATCACTAGACGTCCCAGAATAGTCTCATGAGAAAACTTGTAGCTTCCTACAGCGATAAGAACACGGACTCGCGCATTATGACACAGCTCCGCAAGTGTTGCGGTTCCAACCTTGGAAACAATGGCCCCGCTTGCAGCAATTGCTTCGCCTCCTGCCAGCATCACATGCATATCAGGAAGAAAAATTCGTGCAGCAAAATCAGTGAAAAAGGTCACAGGTATGCCCAATGCAACCACCTCATTAGCTAATAATCGACCTTCTAGATCAGGACGGCTCTCCGCGACAAAGACTTCAATGTCCTTCCCTTGCTCGGCTACTTTCTTTAGAATCGCTAAAACAGTCGTACTTCGGCAGAGTGTGAGAATTCGATCACCAGAACGAATGCGTTTTGATCCGATTTCTCCAATTTTGTCCTTTGCTGCGGCAATCCGTTCCACAAAGTTTGTGGATGCTTTACCAATTACTTCGCGCATTTTTTTCAGAGATGTTTTTTCCTGATAAGCAGTGAGTGCCGCATCTTCGATGAAATCAAGACAATTATGCAATGCTGCTGAGCTCTGTCGTGCCTCCCTAAGTCCATAAGCGTTGACCCTGATTTTTTCATAAAGGTCCTTTGTAGATTTGGCTTGGATTTTCATCGCAATATCCTTGAGAGCCGAAGCGGCAGCAATGGCTGTCCCATCTGCACTGGCAATTTCATAGTTCTTGAGTTTTGTAATCAGCCAGTCAAGCTTCATGAAAGCGTTCCTCCATGGCAGCATTAATACCCTGATGATGTATTAAATGGCTCGGCGATGGTCAATGATTAAAGTTCCTGCTGAAACCCAAGCAATTGCTGAAGATATTCGCTCAATGCGGACCAGAGGCGCAGGTCGAATCGCACGGGCGGCTGTTAAAGGCTTAATGATTGCCACAGAAAAGTCAAAGGCAAAGCAGGTTAACAAACTCCTTGAAGATGTGGCTTTTGCTGCGCAGATACTTTATGAGACAAGACCAACAGCAGTTTCTTTACCAAACGGATTACGTTATTTTTACACTCGCTTAATGGCTAAAGCTGACCACATCAAAAAGATTGAGAAATTAAAGAAAGAGGCAAACAAAATCGGAACCGGTTTCATTGATATGTCTAATAACGCGGTGAAAACAATCGGTGAAATTGGTGCACGTTTAATTGTGGATGGAGATATCATTTTCACCTATTGTAATAGCGCCACTGCTTTTGGCATCCTGAAGACAGCATTTTCAATAGGTAGAAAATTTACTGTTTATGTACCTGAGACTCGACCGAAATATCAAGGACACATAACAGCTACATGGCTAGATAAAGCAGGTATCCCGGCAAGATTAATCACAGATAATTCCATTCGGTATCTCATGAGTCGTGCAGACAAGGTTTTTGTTGGTGCCGATGCGATTACAGCTAATGGTGCAATAGTCAACAAGATTGGGACAAGTTTGGTTGCTCTTACAGCAAATGAAGCGCGGGTTGATTTTTACGTTGCAGCTGAAAGTTACAAGTTTAGTCCGGCAACAATGGCAGGAGAGCTTATCGAAATCGAAGAGAGAGATACATCCGAAGTTATATCACAAGACAAACTTGCGAGTTGGAAGCATGTTAGCGTAAGAAATCCAGCGTTTGATGTGACTCCTCCGGAATTCATTGATGCAATTATCACCGAGCAAGGTGTAATTCCACCACAAGGTGCAATAGCAATCCTTTATCGAGCTTTTGGATGGTATTCAACAGAGCAGGCCCTACCCTGGGAAGAGTATCTAAAAAAAAGTAGCTAGCCCAGCCATAGAGATAATTGGTTTTATTGTTTATCCAGCGCGCGGATAATTTTTCGCCATTCCTTGATTCGGGTTTCAGATATACCAGTTATTAACGATAGGTCTCGTGGATTTTCATTTTTGAGATCTTCGAGTGTTTCAACTCCCAGTTCCCTTAATTTCTTTATATCATCGCCCGTAATCTCTGGGAGATGTTTCATCTCAGTAATTTCAGGTTCCTTAGCCTTTTCTTTGCGAGCGATTTTGGCTTTTTCTCGTTGATATTTTCTGGCGGTTTCTACAAGCTTCTCTGCTCGGTTTCGTTTAAGGTCAGTTTTCCTAGCGAGCCGTCGGGGTGAGATTGTTGCTAAGTCGTGAATATCACTTAATCCAGCAGTGACTAGCGTTTCCGCGAGTTTCTTCGTAACACCAGAAAGTTCGGTCAAGTCTGTATCAATAGGTGTAGTTATTGGAGGAGCAGCTTTCTCGGTCTTTTTCTTTGGTTTAGTGACCGTTACACCCTTTCCAAGCTTCTTAATCCGTTTGACATAGTCTTTGAGCATCTTAACATTCTCAGGATGATGTGACTTACGTCTGCTATCAATCGGTATAGCCATCCAACGGGCGTCAGCAAGACTAAGCCCAGCATCCTTTAATTCTTTAGAACTAAATCCCCGTCCGCGACGAAGATTTCCTGTTTGGGGAGCCGGAATTTCAGGTCGAAAAGCCATGGAAAGTTCACCTTACAGTTAAGCGCAGGAGACGAGAAGAGTCCCAGCTAAAAATGTTTTGACATGCCATGTTCCGGAAGCTCTTAAGGATTGTTTGCTTTTGAAACCAAAAAGAGAAGAAGACTTAAATTCATAGGCATATTCGTGGGAAAATATTCAATGGATTAGAGTGTGTATCTGTTATGATGGAACAAAGTGATAAACACCGGTTAATGTCTCATACTACGACCGTTGCTGTTAGGGTAAATGGTGGCATTATTCTTGGTACTGAATCGCAGGCTACAATGGGATACTTGGTTGCCAGCGATACAGCCCCTAAAATTCTCCAAATTACGGATCACACAGCAATGACCATTTCTGGTTCAGTCGCAGACGCTCAGCAGCTTATCAATAGCGTTCGAGCTATTGCACAATTAGAGGCTCTTGAAAAGGGACGCGAACTTTCTGTTAAAGCTATTTCACGATTAACATCCTCGATTCTATTTCGAAACCGTATGTTTCCTTTGATAGCGATGCTCATTGTGGGGGGTGTTGATGATGAAGGCGGACATATCTATATGTTAGATCCATTGGGAAGTATGTTAGAAGAAGAAGAGTTCACGGCAACAGGCAGTGGATCTGTTGTGGCTTATGGTGTTCTTGAAGATGAGTATCGCAAAGATATGTCTATTGACGATGGAAAACAACTTGTGACGCGGGCTGTTAATGCTGCTCGTAAACGGGATATTGCATCAGGTGGTTCGATTCAAATCGCTGTTGTCGATTCCAAGGGCGTAGAAATCTCTCGCGAAAACCTATAACTAATTCCCGAATCACTCTAAGGTTCCGAAATTACATCACACAACAGGCATTTTTGGC
>JABXGY010000090.1 GCA_016550395.1 archaeon
AATGGCATTACAGCAGGGTCTTTATCCTTCACCAGATGTTATCTATAAGGCATCCACAGAAACTTTGATGAATCTCTTCACAGGGCGAGTTTCATTTCGAGATCTAATGAAGCGTTGGGAACTCGTTATCATTGGTGCAGGACACGAATCAGTTCCTCTTGGAGAACTATTAACCCGAATTCTACAGTCTGATTAGACTACTTGTCAAGATGGTTTGACTCCTAGCTTAGGAGTATAAAGCGTTAAAAGGGAGTTATTATGAGCATGACCTGAAGCAATTAAATGGCGAATTAGGTGTTCTTTTGGGAAAGAAAAAACGGATTGAAACCAAGCTGACACCAGAGGACTGGTTTAATCTTGGAGTCACCCTTGGTGAACAAGGCAAGTTAGAAGAAGCCTTGGAAGCATTTTCTGCTACCGCTGAATTACGACCTCAAGACGCAGCTGTCTGGTTCAACAGGGGATTAGTCTTGGATGAACTTGGACGGATTAATGAGGCCCTCGATTGTTACAAGAAAGCCACCGAGCTCAACGCTAACTACATCGAAGCGTGGAACAATTTGGGAGCCATCTACAAAGAATTGAATCGATTAGAAGAAGCATTACATAGTTTCACCCAAGCCACACAAACCTTCACTCCAAACTATACCGATTATGCGGATGCCTGGTATAACAAAGGGGTCATATTAGTTGAATTGCAACGTTACGAAGAAGCCCTTGAGTGCTTTATTCAAACAGTGACTGTCAATCCAGGTGATGCCAAGGCTTGGTACTATCGAGGATCCCTACACGAACAACTCAATCAACAAGAAGAGGCCCTTATGTGCTATAAACAAGCACTAAAATTTGACCCAGACTTTATCGAAGCCTGGATCGACATGGGTGAGTTATTGGGTCAACTTAACCAGGCGGAAAAAGCCTTGAATGCCTTTAATAAGGCGATTCAACTTGACCAACAGAATTCCCGAGCCTGGCATGATAAAGGTGTTGCATTAGGATTACTCGACCGTTCAACTGAGGCCGTTGAAGCATATATGCGTTCAACAAAATTAGATCCTCAAAATGAAAATACTCTGTTTAACCTGGCCAATACGTTAGCCAGAAATCTAGGTGAATACAAAAAAGCTCTTGGGATTATTGATAAATTATTAGAATTTGCCCCAAACAATATTGATGGCATCTATCTGCGAGGACGCATCTTGGTCGAGCTTAACCGGAATGAAGAAGCCTCTGAATGCTTTAACCGCGTTTCTATACTCGATCCAAATTACCCTTATCTACAGCACTCGATTACATCTAATAACTCAGAAACCAAAGCCAAAAAGAATAACAATTAGCAAACGAGAATCCCCTTACTGAAGTCTAAAGATGATGACTAGGAAGTAGGAATGTCCTCATCATTTTGTCATCGAAGAACTTCTTCTACTGGGAGGTAGTCTATTGTTTATTCTTGGATTTCCCCTTACCCCAGAAATCTGGTACATCACCTTCTCGGGGACCCCAAGGATCGGGATAATCATTACCAGGAAAGCTAAGGCGGAACCCCGTATCAAGCTCCGTGACTTGAACTTCCTTGAGAACTGCTTGACCAGCAACCCACCGTTGGATTTGGTTGGTTCCTTCATAGATCTGGGTAAGCTTTGCACCCCGCATCATTTGTTCAGCGGGATATTCTTTCGAGTAACCATAACCACCCATGATTTGAATGCAATCGATAGTATTTTGCATAGCGGCGTCAGTGGCAAAGAATTTAGCACAACTGGATTCTTTTGTATTGCGTTGACCTTGATCGACGAGCCAGGCAGAATAGCGCGTAGCCCAACGTGCGTGCATAGCCCGAGCCTCCATTTCAGCAATCATAAAATTGATGCCTTGATAAGCCCCAATAGGTTTGCCAAATTGCTTGCGATAATTAGCGAAGATTGCAGCTTCGTGAACCGCACGTTGTGCAATACCTACACCAAGGGCAGCTATTGCAGCACGAGTTCGGTCAAGGGTCTGCATAGCGTATTTGAAGCCTTTTCCGATTTCACCAAATAGACAGTCACCGGGGATACGGACGTCTTTATATTCGATTTCGGCTTGGAAACTAGCGCGTTGTCCAAGTTTGTCTTCAAGCATTACGATTTTGACACCGGGTAGTTCTCTCTCAATCATGTGAAGGGCCATACCCTTATACCCTTTAGTAGGATCGACGGTAGTGAAAACAGTATGATATTTCGCAACGTGACCATTAGTGCTGAAGCATTTACGGCCATTGATAATCCATTCATCACCATCCTTGGTGGCAGTAGTTTTTACTGCTGCAGCATCTGAACCTGCTTCACGCTCAGTCAGAGAGAATGCCGCGAACTGGGGTTTCTTACCAGTAGCGAAAGGTTTGATGTATTTCTCCATTTGTTCGGGAGTTGCAGTAAGCAGAAGTGGTGTGAGAGCGAGGTTATTGGCAAGAATGGTAGTCGCGATGCCTCCATCACCGTAGCCAATGGCTTCCCCAATGAGGGCTTCTTCGACCATTGAGTGTTCAGGTCCCCCATATTTCTTTGGGACATGTGAGTTCATGAGACCTGCATCATAGGCTTTCTGAGCCAACCCCCAGGGAAACTCATCGGCTTCTTCGAGTTCCCGGGCATAAGGAACAATCCATTTTTTCGAGAACTCCATAGCTGTATCAAAGAGTTCTTGTTCACGTTTTGAGAGGGCAAAATCAACCATTGTCTATCGCCTCGGAATAAGTGAGGCGACTAGTTACAAATCCCGCTTAAAAGTGTGTAGTTCGCTAGATACAGCATCCTCAGATTTTGGCGTTCAATCATCAAAGACCTCAAAACTCAAGTATAAACTTTATATGCCACCAATGGCTAGGCATACCTGGACTGGTCCTAGCGTTACTAAGTTACTAGTGCTCACTGGAGCGGCGAGAAGTGTTGGCACCTCTCCCCCCCTAGAAAACCATTCCCTCTCCGATGTTTTCATTATTGTCGAGGTGTCTAATCCGCCAAAGTTCCAGTGAATTAACAATTCTTTTGCTAGGCACCAGGATTGGAAAAGTAGGGAATCTATTGTTATATGATTTCATAAGTCAAATGATTGTTATTTTCGAGTTAAACAGCCTGCTAAAATTAATGTGATAATCCCGATTGCTAGAATAAAGTAAGCTGGAACAACTCCGAGTATCCAAGGCATCAGTAACAAGGTGAATCCTGTGAGTAGGAGAATGACTCCAAGGAAAATCAGGATAAGTACTGAGCGTGGCTGTGAGAGCATAGGAGAACAACTCCGTTACAGAGAGTCTCTAAATTATATTCTAGGTTGAGGTCCTATAAGAGGAATTGCATTGGTTTTTAGTCTCGACTTTCCCATTCGGCGAGGGGTGGAATGGATCGCCGGCTTCGACGGAACGCCCAGATTAATAACACTAGGAGAATGATGACAACCACTGCTAACATGAGGTTCCACATCAAGATGTTAAGATCCGGTGGCCATCCCGGATTGTAAAACCGATACAGGATCAGAATTGGGGCTGCAATTAAACTGATCAGATTCACAACCTTGATCATTGGATTCAAGGCAGGACCTGCGGTGTCCTTGAGTGGGTCACCAATCGTATCACCACAGACAGCAGCCTTATGTCGCTCTGAGCCTTTACCAGTACCGACCTCGAGATCACAAACTTCGTCTTCGATGTATTTCTTCGCGTTATCCCATGCACCACCAGCTACAGACATGTAGACGGCTAGAAGTAAGCCGGAAGCGATAAGACCGGCCAAGTAGCCACCAAGCGCCTCAACCTGCAGCATGAGCCCAATCACGATGGGGGTCACCACTGATAAGATAGTGAGGCTGATAAGCTCTTTCTGCGCTGCCGCAGTCGTAATCGATACCACTCGGTCATAGTGGGGCTTTACTGTCCCTTCCATTACACCAGGAATTTTGAACTGCTCACGCACCTCATCAATGATCTGCGTTGATGCACGACTCACCGCACGAATCGCTAATGCAGAGAACAACCAGGGCAACGCTGCACCAATCAAGAGCCCAGACAACACTAGCGGATTATCTATCCGAATACCAAGGGCTAGTGGGTTTGGTATACCCGCGGCTACGGCAGCCCGGGCAACATCTACCACAAAACTATAGAACAGGGCACTCGCGGCAATTACTGCTGAGGCAATCGCTACATTCTTTGTAATCGCCTTTGTCGTATTTCCAACCGCATCCAAGTCAGCCAAAACTTTTCGCGACCTCTCGGGCATGTCAGTTAGCTCAGCAATACCACCGGCATTATCCGCAATGGGTCCATAACTGTCCATTGCGACATTATTACCCGTGTGTGAAAGCATTCCGATGCCGATGAGGGCGATGCCATAGAGGACATATTCAGGGGCGATTAGAAAAGCTGCGATGAAGGTGGCAACGATGATAAGAAGAATCCACACAGCGGCTTCATAGCCAGTACTAATACCACTGAGAACGATGGTAGCTGGACCCCCATGGGCCTGTTCAACAATTTCTTCGACAGGACGGTGACGATGACTGGTGAAGTAATTGGTAAGCGGATTAAAGCTAACTGCGAGGAGTACACCAATGGCCACGAGAATACCCAGTCGGACATCACCCGTGTAGAAGTAAGCGAAGACGCTGGAGACAATGATAGTGAAAGCACTACTTACCTCGTAGCTGTAGAACATAGCCTTTTCAGCCTTTTCCGTACGCCAGACAGCCACCATGAAGGTTCCAATAATACTACTGATCACACCAATCGCTCGAACTACAAGGGGGAAGACAATCCAGAAAATCTGCCCGGTGATGACGTAGAGAGCCACACCGAGAATTAGGGCAGAGACGATAGTGACCTCATAGGATTCGAAAATGTCCGCTGCCATACCTGCGCAGTCGCCTACGTTGTCACCTACGAGATCAGCAATCACGGCGGCGTTACGGGGGTCGTCTTCGGGGAGCCCAGCTTCAACTTTGCCAACAAGGTCAGCACCTACGTCAGCAGCTTTGGTATAGATACCACCACCAATTCGCATAAAGAGGGCAAGGAGGGTCCCACCAAAACCAAAACCAAGAAGCGCGTCTGGAGCTGAGATGCCAAAGGCAAGGAAGATAAAGGTACCACCAAGGAGGCCGAGACCGTCAGTGAGCATGCCGGTGAAGGTGCCACCATGATATGCGATTTTTAGGGCTTCACGGTAGCTCCGTCCAGAAGCGGAGGCGACTCGGATATTAGATTCAATCGCGATGCGCATACCGAGTTGACCAACGGCAAGAGAGCTCAAGGCACCCATGATAAAAGCGATGGCACGCCCCGTGGCAATAATTAGTTGGACTTGTTGGTAGGAGTAGCCTTCACTAGGGGGGAAAACTTCAAGGGCTTCAAGGCTGGGGGGGACGATATAGACCGAGAGAAAGAGGATAAAGGTAAGAAGGGCGATGATAGGAAGAATTGTTCGCAATTGTTTGCTGAGGTAAGCTTTAGCGCCGTTTTTAATGGCGGTCCAGACTTCTTGCATTTTCTTTGTGCCCTTATCATATTTCAGCACATCGCGACGAAGCCAGAGCGCATAGATGAGACTGATAATCGCTGCCACGATTACCATGATGAGAGCAACTTGTTCATACCATGCCAAGTGAAGAAATGTGGCGAATAAACCCATTTTGGCACCTCAAAGCCCATATTACTTGAGAAATTACATTACCACACTGTCATGTTTTATAAACTGTTTCTTGTTCAATCTACTGTGTTAATGAAAAGAAAGAATGGCGAATTGCAAACGACTGTAAGGCAAATGAAGAAAATACCTAACATAAGTCGATTCGGTTAGGTAGGTCCTGCCGTTGATCTAAGCAATTGGAATTTAGGAAAAAAATGAAAGCATAGAATTTTGATCTGGCAACAAATCAACTAGATGACATGTTGTTAATACGCTTTCCCATAGAAGAGGGGCATGGGGCGGTCCTGGTCGAGGCCACCCAACTTGAATAGTAATGGTAGCATTCAGACCAGCATCACCTAAGACCCATAAACCAATCATCAGTTCATGATTGAGAAGTGAAAGGCCTTTTTGGTAGACAGTGAAATCATTTGTAAACAACCCATAATAAGAAGCTGAGTAGGTATATGGGCTAGCTTGATGAATTATGAAATCGACAGCACCAGTTTGATTGAATTGCACATTAACTTTGATATGCCCAAACCCTTTGGAAGCCCAGGTAAGGATTTGAATAGTATAGAAATCCTCTGAGCTTACTGCATCTTCACTTTGCATAACAGCGATATAGGAATGCAAATTTCCGAAATTTCCTACAACAGCCACACTCCAAACTGTCTGGCTCGTAGATGTGTTAGAAATTGGTAGGACACCAGCAGAAAAAAGGACTAGGACCATGAGACCAAGTATTTTCTTACTTCTAGTCATCCAATTATTGTGCATATTTTCCCTCAACTAATTTTGATAAGAGATAGAGGAATAAAAATCTTTGTAATTATTTCAAATGTGAAATAGGAATTTTTCAGAGTACAGGCTTAACACAAGCTTGCTTTCTTCAGCTTTGTAGCGAGTTGCTATATATTTCCGAATTCTTATTTTTTATTCACTAGATTTCTCTAAAATGTGTTATGTTGAGGAATTTAACCGTAAGTAATGCTTATGTACTGGCGCTCATACCTTGTCGGCTATAACTTATAACGCGTTTCCCTGGAGGCGACCAGCTTGCCTGGTAACATAGATAAATTCGTAGAAGACGCCACTAAAATTATCGGTTCCGAACATATTACCACTAACCTTGCGATGCGCCACAGTTACATGGCCCGATCAGTCATGGGTATTCGAGCTGCGGTTTCTGAGGCTATTGTAAAACCGGCGGACACTAAAGAAACCCAAGCCATTGTGAACCTTTGTAACAAATATAAAATTCCGATTAGCCCCTACTCAGGAGGTCTAAGCGGTGGATATGCTCAACCCCTCAAACCAGAAGGCATCATTCTTGATATGGTGCGAATGAACAATATCATCGAAGTAGATATTGACTCACGGTATGTTGTCGTTGAGCCAGGGGTAACAGCAGGTCAAGTTTGGGCCTATTTCCGAAAGCATCACCTCGAATGGGCGCCACCCGTTCCAGATGGCGCACCACCTCGTGCAACCTTAATCGGAGATGCCTTGGAACGCGGCTTTAGCCTCGTCACAAGTAAATATGGACCCCAAGGTCGAATGATAAACGGTCTCGAAGTAATTCTACCACGTGGTGACATCATCTACACAGGCAGCTGGGCCTTGAAAGGTTTCA
>JABXGY010000091.1 GCA_016550395.1 archaeon
GAATAATGATTCCTTCGAAGATATTTTCCGCAGTTGAAACCCGAATGCAATCACCGATTTTGGCCTTCACTCGTTTCAGGGTTTTTTGAGCTTCACCTAAATAACCTGCAGGTTCTTCTTTTGGCATGTCACATGACCGTCCTTAGGATTTTATGTCTCTTTGCTTTTAGGAGTTTGCCCAACCATGTTTCAATGGTATACTCTTCAAGGTGCTTATTGAATTTACAGGTTGGTAATGTTGCGTTTTGATAGAGTTAGAAGATTCGGCGCCGGAATCGATACAGCACAAGGAGCACGACAACAATAATGATGAGAGCGACTGCGATTTGAATAAGTACGATCTCATTGGGGGTGAGCCCATTACCGATAGTAAGTGATTGGCTGGTTGATGTGAACGTAAATTGGTTCGAGAACATATCAATGCCAGCAACTCGCACAGCTGGATACTCATAAACTCCGGTGACCAATGCCATCGCTGTATATTCGAGGGTTATGTTCGCTCCTGGCTCTAAGTTAAAAACGCGGATAGAAGCGGTTCCACTAACTAACTGAAACATTCCCGTTTCAATAGCATTAACATCTCCCACAATTATCTCAGAAAAGGGAATATCACCGGTATTAATCACTGTGATTGTCACAGCGATTAAACCTCCCCGATTAGGACTAGTAGGGGTGACTTCCCGTGATACGGAAATGTCCGAGATCGGATCCTTATACCAGATCATGTAATCGAATTCTTGTTCTGTTTCATTGAAATTGTATATCTCGTCTCCAATTGGAAAGTAGGGGAAGGTCTTATTTACAAAGGCAGATGCAGGTGAACCATCGGTGATCATACGGTTATAAGGTCCCTTAACGGTCAAGCTTCCTGAACCAGTCAAGTTCAAAGGGGCAGTAAGACCCATTGCTCGTCCAAGACTGAAGTTGTAGATGTCTCCAGAAAGAAGACTTGCATTTTCAATAGTGTATGAGAACGTGACTTCCCCGATCGGTTGAGCCTCAAACCATTCTAGATAAATCCGATATTCGGTCATTGCTGCGATAATGCCTGTGGCATTGAAACCGTTGATGAGATAAGCAGTCGCATTTACAACATGATATAACGTGGTGTTCAAAAATTCCAGATGTGAAGTAATCGTATCGTTGAATACCCACAGAGTAGTATTCTCATACTCAGTAAAGTTGAAAATGCTAAGAGAGGGCCAGCTTGTATATCGGACATAATTCTCCATAGTATAGTTAAGAAAATCTGCTACTTCAGCCGCTGTTGTCAAATTATCCCAGGGAATGGCAATAATGGTGGCATTACCAGGATTCTCGTCATATATTCCGCCCTCAATTGAACCTGATTTTGTCCAGTTATAAAGCGGATTAAATGGCGATGCTGGACCTGTAGCGGGGCGACCAGTCCAGGATATTGTCGCTGTGTCGTCATAGAAATACTCAACTTCTATGGACACATCGACCCATTCAGATGTACCCTGTGGAACTGGTGGTGCGCTTAATTTTTCGTCAGGTGTTAACGTAATATCTGGTTCTCCTAGCATGTTGAATGTCGGAAACAGGAGGGGTTGGAGAATAAGGACACTAAGCAGGAATACAATAGAGATCAGCGATGTCTTTTTCTTCACGGTCGAGCACCATCATGCAGTTGGAACTAATTAATAGAGTGAACCCGAATGCTCCATTGATTTTAAAAGATTTTCTGGTAGGAGCACTTCTTAATAACATCTCATCAACTACACTTCTACAACGATGATATTCATTTATCCATTACATGGGATTGCTTCCCTTTCCACTTCGATTATGATAAACTGGGAGGGAACTCGATTGATTCTCGATACCGGACCAGGAACTATAACAGAAATTTGGCGTCGTGGGTTACGCTTACGAGGGCTTTCCGCAATACTTCTCAGCCACGGACATTTAGATCATTTATGGGGATTACCTCCTCTTCTATGGTTTTTACATCAGCGAGATTGGCATCACGAAATCCAAATAATCCATCCGCTGGGTATCAAATCAACAGTTAATCAACTCATTCAAATTAGTGGTAAACCTACCTTTCTAAAGCTCTGCCCTCTCTCACACGAATCAGTAACGTGTTCTGTTGGTAAATTAATAGTTGAAACTTTTTCTGTAAATCATCGTGGTCCTAGTTGTGGGTTCATTATTACTGAGCCTCCCAAACATCGATTAGACGCTAAAAAGCTCGAGACTGATGGTATACCAAAAAAGCATTGGTCTGCAATTGCACAAGGAAAAAGTCTGAAGATAGCGTCTAAACGGATTGATTCTGCACATTACCATCTTACACCGCGTCAGCGAAAAATCGTCTATACAGGCGATACAGGTCCCTCCCCACAACTAGCTGAAAAGACCAAAGACGCAGATTTACTTATCATCGATGCTTCTTGGGTTTATCCGCAATGGGAACCACCTGATACGGCCCCCCATCTCACTCTTCGACAAGCCTTTGAGATTGCTCATCAGGGAAACGTTACAAACGTTCTCTTAACGCACCTAACAACTCGGCTATCCTATGCAGAATATAAGAAGGCAATCAAAGAGCTTGAAAAAGAATTCACCCATTCAATGTCTATCTTTCTACCAACTGAAGAAAAAATTGAGATTAATTGAAACTTTAACGTTATCCACCAGCAATAATTGGAAGCACAATCACGCGTTGATCTTCAGCAATTTCCTCGTCCAATAGTGCCCGTCTCCCATCAACAAGAACTACAAAATGTCGATGGAGTAGACCCAACTCGCGTAGTAATTCACGAACCGTCTTTGCCTCTGTTAATTGAATTTCAGCAATACCAGCATTAAACGCTCGATGTGTAATATCAATCTCAGCATCCATCGATAACCACCCGCAATGTTACTCTGACATCACGATGAATAGATAAAAATTTATCCAGCCATTCCTGCTACACTCTCAAGGTTTAATGAATCCGAGAAACTGTAGAATTTGGGCCCGTGGCCAAGCTGGATAAGGCACCGGCCCTCTAAGCCGGCAATCGTGGGTTCGAATCCCACCGGGCCCGCCAATACCCACTAACCTCCTAGAGGAGAAGAAAATGACCAATGACCAGATAAGAATGATCCTTTCAAGGCGTAGTATACGTAAGTACACAAAGCAACCAGTTAGCGAAGATGATATCAAAGCCCTGCTTGAGGCTGCTATGGCTGCTCCCTCTGCTTCAAATCGGAAACCTTGGCACTTTATCATAACCACTGATCGGAAAAAATTAGATAAACTGGCTGAAATCAAATCTGGTGCCAAATTGCTCCATAATGCTCCCCTATGCATCGCAATTTGTGGAATTGAAAGTGCTTCACCACACTATTGGGTTCAAGACTGTTCGGCAGCCACTGAAAACCTACTTCTTGCGGCTCCGATGTTAGGCCTTGGTGCTGTATGGCTTGGAATTTATCCCAATGAAAACTTTGTTAGACCAGTCAAGGAGATCTTCGGTCTTCCAGATGATATTATTCCACTAAGTTTAATCTCAGTAGGACATCCGGCAGAAGAAAAAGAACCACGTTCACAATATGATGAGTCACGAGTGCATAGAGAGTATTGGTAGGATTCCATGTCACCTAAAAATCCATCTTCCTTTCCCCTCATCCGATTACGCTACATCGGACCTTATCTGCTCATTTTCTTATTTGTACCAATTATCACGGTTCTAGCTGGAAAATGGATTGATTCATTATTACTCCTTCCATCCTTTCCTCCCTTTCCATATAACATAATAATTGGTGTTAGTATCATGTTATCTGGAGCTGCAGTTGGAATAAAGGCAACACGCCATTTACGTAGGGTTGGAAAGGGGCTTCCCTGGGGTGCATTTGACAAACAAGCTCAATCAACTATACTCGTTACTACTGGAATTTATTCTCATATTCGTAATCCTATCACTCTAGGATATACGCTTCTTCCCTTTGGGATGGGGCTTCTCTTTCGATCACTTGGAATGACAATTTTTATTCCCTTGATTATTCTGATTATCATGATTATCAGAATCAAGAAGTACGAGGAACCGCAGTTAGAAGCACGTTTTGGTAAAAAATATCTTGAATACAAACGCAAGACACCGTTTTTGGTTCCTCGAGTGTTGCCTCTTATATTGGGATTATTCGCCCGTCAACGTGAGAAAATAGGGGAAAACGACCCAGCTACTTCTTGAACTGTGCCTTGAACATTTTGATAGCTTTATCGATGATTTTCAGTGCGGCAGATGAATCCTGCCATTCCTTTACCTTAACCCATCGCCCTGGTTCAAGACTCTTATATTTTAGAAAAAAATCTGCAATCTCTGCCCGAAGATGGTGTGCCATATCCGAGCAGTTTCTTACCTCATCCCACCGTGGGTCATTAATGGGTACAGCAATCACTTTATCATCTTCTCCTTTCTCATCTTCCATCGTTAAGATGCCAATCGGTCGAGCTTCCAGAATGCAGCCAGTAAAAGTGGGTTTGGTAGTCAACACCATAATATCAAGAGGATCATTATCGTCATACCATGTTTGTGGAATGATGCCATAATCACCAGGAAAATAGAGTGCAGAATAAAGCACCCTGTCTAGACGAAAAATGCCAAGGTTAGTGTCATATTCATATTTGTTACTTACACCGTTTGGGACTTCAACAATTGTGTAGATTCGCTTGGGTGGGTCAGGACCTGGTGGTAAATCGCGCCAGAGGTTAGACATTACTACCACACGTCTTTAGACATGTCTTCACGTTAATACAGCTTCATGTCTTTTTCCCTTTTTTTACTCTTTTTTTAGGTTTTTTTGCTTGTTTGACTTCTAACTCCTCCCCGAGTATCTTTGTTACAGGTTTGCCAAATTCACGTGGTTTTCGCCACTGTCTTTCCGCACGAAGATCAAGAGTAGCTTGAACTAGATTATCTTCTGTGCGTTGTAACTTGAAACCCATTTTTTCCATCAATCGATGTGCTCGATAGTTATCTGGTAACATAATTCCATAAATCTCCTCTAAGCCTCGGTCAATGCAAATTTCAATCATGTAATCGATCATTTTTGAGCCAAGGCCTAATCCTTGCCAAGGATCTGCAACAATGAAAGCAATTTCACCACGTCTACCATCCGGTTCTTCGATTAACCGTACAACTCCAAGAATCGTTTGTTTCTCTCCTTCCTGTAATACCGGAACTATCCCAAGCTCTCGATCATAATCGATGTTAGTGTATCGGATTCGTACTTCGTGAGGAGTGTCTTTGATAATCTCGAAGAATCGGTATCGTATCGATTCCTCGGAAAAATTTTGGAACATCTCTAACCAGAGAGGTTCATCCTCGGGCTTAATAGGGCGAAATAGTACAGTTCGCCCATCTCGCATTCGCCAGACTAATTCATATTTTTTTGGATATGGACTGATTACCAATTCTGATGAAGGCTCTATAGATTTACTAATCTGGTGAAGATCAATTATGACACGTGCATCGAGGGCAGTTCCTTGATTTTCATCAATTAGTAATGGATTGATATCAATCTCTTTCAATTCGGGAAAATCAACAACCATCTGGGAGAATCGTACGATGAGTTCCTCGAGTAATCTCAGATTAGCAGGCTGAATTCGTCGGTGACCTTTTCTTAGAATTTCATAAACACGAGTTTCTTCCATTATTCTTCTTGCTAGTGTCTGGTTGAGAGGAGGAAGACCGATGGTCACATCTTTGAAGAATTCTACACCAATCCCGCCCATACCAAAGAGAATTACTGGACCAAATAGTGGATCACGTTTTGCTCCGAGAATGACTTCTGTTCCTGAAGGTTTAATCATTGTCTGTACTGTTACACCAGTGATTTTTGCCTTTGGATTATGTTCCTTTGCTGCTTGAAGGATTTCGTCATAGGCATTCCGCACTTCGATATCTGAGCGAAGGTTGAGTTTGACACCTCCGGCATCGGATTTATGAGTAATATCGGGTGATAAAATTTTGAGGACAACAGGATAACCGATACTAGCCGCAGCTGCTGCCGCTTCATCAACAGATTCTGCAACGCGTGTTTTTACTACTGGGATATTATAATATTCTAAAAGTTGTTTAGCTTCGACTTCAGTTAGTATCTCTCGCTTTTCTTTTGCAGCCTTACGAATTAGCACTGTTACGGGACGCTTTGGAGGAGCACTTTCTGTGGGTAATTCTTCAGGTGTCTCATAGAGTAATTCGAGATTCCGTTTATACTGGTACATATACATGTATGTTTTAACCGCTTGTTCTGGCGTCCAATAAGTTGGGTAACCGCTCTCTGTGAAGATTCGGTTTGCTTCATCAACTTGTTCTCCACCCATAAATGATGTAAGAATAGTCTTTTGACATCCTCCTCTGGCATCACACATTCCTATCACGCTGAGAGCAATTTCCTTAGCTGCCGCAATGGCTTGAGGTGTGTAGATGATCAAAATCCCATCAACGTCGTCGTCAGCGAGGCAGAGGTCCATGACTTCTCGATAGCGATTAGCATCTGCATCTCCTAGCACGTCAATAGGATTGCCATGACTCCAATAAGGAGGGAGAATTCTGTTAAGGCTATTGACTGTTTTTTCAGAGAGTCTAGCTAATTTCCCTCCTCGTTTAAGTAAAGCATCTGCAGCCATAACGCCCGGACCCCCTGCATTGGTAATAATTGCTAATCGTGGTCCCATGGGGAGTGGTTGCATTCCAAGGACTTCTGCTGCATTAAAAAGGTCAGAAATTTCCTCAACACGGACAATCCCCGCTCGTTTGAAAGCAGCGTCATATACTAAATCGGAACCGGTTAAGGATCCAGTGTGTGATGCTGCAGCTTGAGCACTTTCACTGAATTTCCCTGCCTTAACAACGACTATGGGTTTTGTTTTGGCAAAGTGTCGTGCAGCGCTCATGAACTTGCGTGCATCTGATATTCCCTCAATGTATAGGATGATACTTCGCGTTTGAGGGTCGCTACCAAAATAATCGATTAAATCGCCAAAGTCGACATCAATCATCGAACCTACTGATACAAAATTACTAAACCCCAGATTCTGGCTAAGAGCCCAATCTAAAATTGCTGATCCTAATGCTCCACTTTGAGAGATAAAAGCTATGTTACCCACTTTGGGTAGCATTTCTCCAAAGGTCGCATTTAGGTTAAGGCTAGGACGAATTATTCCAAAACAGTTCGGTCCAATAATACGTAAATTATATTTGTTCTTCAAAGCGATTAGTTGCTTCTCGAGTGCAAGTCCTTCTTGCCCAATTTCTTTGAATCCTGCAGATATAATGATTAAGCCTTTTATTCCAGCCTTACCGCATTCTTCGACGATGCTAGGCACAGTTTTTGCGGGAGTAGCAATTATCGCTAAGTCAATTAGCTCAGGAATTTCGCTTACGCTTTGATAGGCTTTTTTTCCCATTACTTCTTTTCGCCGGATATTCACTGGAACAACTTTGCCTTCGAATCCGTTCATCGTCAAGTTCTTCATTAGGATTTGTCCTACTGATCCTTCTTCATTGCTTGCGCCGATGATTGCTATGGTTTTTGGGTGGAAAATTTTATCCAAGTTTATCGTTACCATTCAGTACTCCTCCTGTTCCAAGCGTTTCTACGTTTCCCATCAGAATCTATAATATGATTCTTTTGATTATATCGTCTGCGAGCATTGTCACTTTATCTTAATTTTCACTCCGATATAATCTATGCTGGAGATATCGCTAAGAATTCTTCAAGAAATATTGCATATTCACAGGGATGTGTTCCATCTTCTATGAGTGACTTGATAACCTTGATTCTTCCTTTGCCAGTCCGGGTAACTCGGGAGAGAATGTATTCAATAGCTTTCTTACGGAATTTACACAGCCAGGTTTTTTGATTATTAGCAACGAGTTTGTAATAGGGACATGTTCGGTATTTGAGTGTGAATCCTCCTTCAAAGTATTCAATTTCAACCTGAATCCCAAGCTCGCGATACATGTCAAGGAGGCGATCTCCAATCTCGTTAATCGTCCAAGGATATTCAACAGGAAACAGTTCATCCAATGTTGGCTTAACTTGAATCAGTGCATCTTTTAATGAATCAGCAGCGATTGCATCACTTACCATTTGAACGACTTCGCTTCGATGCAGGGGACCCAGAAGGGGCTTACCTATCTTTTTCATTTTCACATTTAGGAGGTTTTGAAATGTTGTTACTGATACTTCATAACCGAGTGCTTCCAATATTGATTTGATTACAATTTGTTGGCTGGTTATTGTTATTGGTTCCATCTGTCTGAACACTACTGAGAAGGTTTCATCATCTACAAACCGCAACTCAGCATTTGGTTGTGCTTCATGAACATTCTTTTCAATATAGCTTCGAACAAGTCGTCCAATCTTTTCTTCATCATTTTTTGCTAGCATTCTAATTGCATTTGCGATACGAAAGCCAATATTACGATAGATTTCTTCAAAGCGCCTGCGGTCACTATCGTAAACTTTGATTGCAAATGTATCAAGAAGCTCTCGGGGAATTGGTATAGAATCAAGAAATTGTTGATTAACAACTCGGAACAGGTTCATTTCAATTAGCTGGTCTAAGACCTCCTGGCTTCCTTCACCAACGAATTCAACAGTAATACTCCCATTGTCATACTCGGTTGAATAGCGGATTAGCTTCCATCCTTTTGTTGCAAGAATTAAAGCAAAGGAAACTGTTGCTATATTCGCCATAGAAGGTGAGGTCGCCTGAAAGGTAATGCGAAAGTTGTTTTCAGAATCCTGATTGATATTTACCTGCGTTATCCAATTCATATTCCGTCCAGCCCGAATCAATCCATCAATGAATTCTTTGGGATTATCTGATAATTCTGCAGGTTTGATGGACAGCCGCATATCCTCAATTACAGCTCCTAGATCGGCAATCGATTCTTCGAGACTTTGAGCGGCCCATTTAAGAAAGGCAGGACCAACCAGTACTAATTGATCCTTGAATAATTGGGGTTTAAGCGAACCGAATTTTTCTTCCATCCGCTCAGAAATGAATTGTAATGGATCGCTTCTTCGAACACTCGCTAATTCCTTTCGAAGCATTTTCAAAATTATTTCTTTTCGCATGATACGAAGATCGAAGTAGATGCCAATTCCTTCAAGAATAATCGCTAATTGGAACGCTACTAACTCTGGCATTCGTAGAAATATAATCGGTCTAAGTACGACGGTTTTGTCCATTTCTCGGTGTGAGCCTACATCAAACAACCGCGTGATTTCACTCAATTGATCAATCAAAGAAAGGAAATCACGAAACTCCGTTGGAGGCTTCCAATGTATAGAGCTTTGAACAAGTTCAATGGTATTTTGAGCATCGGTTCGTTGCCATTGAATAAACTCATTCATTGTAATATCTGAAAGAGCAACTCTAAGGAGTTCATCAAGCAAATCTTTTCGAATCGAAGTTAATTCCAGTGCCTCACGTAATTTTGTTTGCTCTTCTATTTGCGCCTTAAACGCACAATCATCGCAGGAGCCAACCTTTTCAACGCGTAACATGGTTTCTAATGCTTTCTCAAGAACTCGACTCTTCGTTCCATAAGTTCCTGTTAGCTGATTCAAAATTTCTGCTGATCTATTAGGGATTGTTGTGTGTATGTGAACAGACATCAGGAAATCCTCATTTCACGCCAATGTACACTAGTTTATTAATGTTGTACATTAAATGCACTCGAATGTACATCAAAAAGTACTAAGACAGGCAGCTTAATGCTGCCTGTTGGAATATGATACCTATTTTTTAGGACGAGTGAGTCGCTCCATGATTAGTGAGCGTTTCCTTGTTCTAAAGGCATAACCTATACGACTAACTGCAAGCATATATGCAGCAATTCTCATTGGTACATCATGCTCTTTGGAGATTGCTAGTACGTCTCGAAAAGCCGTTTGCATGATTTTCTCGAGTTTGCTACGAACCTCTTCAACGGTCCAAAAGTAGTTCATTTGATTTTGGACCATTTCGAAATAGCTCACGGTGACGCCACCAGCATTAGCAAGGATATCAGGAATGAGGAAGATACCTCTTTGATGGATGATTTCATCAGCATTAGGAGTCGTTGGACCATTGGCACCCTCTGCAATTATTTTTGCTTTTATTCGTGGAGCGTTTTCTTCAGTAATTACATTCTCCAATGCTGCCGGGACGAGAATCTCACAATCGAGTTCGAGAAGCTCAGAATTACTTAGTGGATGAGTATCAGGATATTTGATAACTGACCTTGTCTGGTTCTTATGTTCCTTGACTTTCATGGGATCCAATCCTTCAGGGTTGTATATGCCACCCTTTGAATCAGAGACAGCGATGATTTTATAGCCAAGTTCATGGAGGATTCGTGCAGCATGGAAACCCACATTTCCAAAACCTTGAACGACTACACGTGCATCTTTTAGCGGAATACCAAGATGGTCTAATGCATCAATGATGGTAAAAATAAGACCACGTGATGTAGCTTCATCACGACCTTGTGAACCACCAATTCCTACTGGTTTTCCTGTAACGACACCAGGACAATATACGCCAGTACATTCTGCGTATTCATCCATAATCCACGTCATCGTCTGTGAATCGGTATAGACATCAGGTGCAGGAACATCGGTCTGGGGACCAATGAATCGAACTAATTCTCGTGTATATCCACGTGTTAAACGCTCTAATTCACCAATCGACATCTCTTTGGGATTGCACCGTATCCCGCCTTTACCGCCACCCAAGGGCAGACCCACGACAGCTGTTTTAAATGTCATCCAAGCTGATAAAGCAATAACCTCATCCAAAGTTACTTCGGGATGATAGCGAATTCCGCCTTTAGTCGGACCTAAGGCATCATTGTATTGTGATCGATATCCTGTAAACACATGGACCCTGCCATCATCCATGTGGACAGGTATATTGATAATGAGGATACGTTGTGGATGACGTAGAACTTCATGAGTGGCTGGATCTAAACCCAGTTTTTCGGCAGCGAGATCCAGTTGTTGAAGCACAGCTTCATATGGATTGGGCATTGGAGTAACTGATTCGAGAGTTTGTACTACTATAGTAGTTGCTTTTTCGATTTTTTCGATTAAATCATTACAACAACTTCGTACTTCTTCAATATCGCCACCATTTAGCCAGTGATAATACTCAACTAATGCTTCACGTCGATTAGTAAGAAAGGTTGTTTCAGCGTGGTATGACTCTTCACCAAAATAGTCGATCATAATCTTCAACATTTCCAATTCTTTGCGTGATAAGCAGTCATCCAGGTCATTTGTGGTCGGACATTCAACCTTTACATATTCAGCACTGCGAATCTTCAAAGCTAAGCTGTCAAACACTTGTGTAGTGTCTCCGATAGGAATCTTGTAATTTTGAGAAAGTGCAGTCATTAATGCATAATGAGTCGATGTAAAATGGTCAAGACCCGCAGTGTATTGAGGTTTATCAACGAAGAAGTCAATCATCAACTTCTTCAAACCTAATTCAAGCGGTGTAAGTTCAACCAGGTTCAGCATTTATCTTCACCTGGTTAAGTTAGAATATCATGTTCAACTATTCAAAGCTTATGTTCATTTTGTTCATTTTTGTACATCAAACAACAGCCATACATATAATGGATTGTTTGTACTTCATGTAGTTGGATGGAATTCTATGCGTTGTTCAACCGGCATCCCGGTACTTGATAAAGTACTTGGAAAAGGTCTCATATTAGGAGAAAATGTCGTCTGGGAATATGAGACTGGAACTTTCATAAACGAATTCTCTCATAATTTCATGCGACAAGGCATCATGGATAACAATCAAGTCATTTATTTAGACTTCATTTATCCACCACAAGCTTTGCTTCTGTTTCTAAAGCCTCTGATTGAGTCCTTACCGAAGGGATGGGAAGATCATTTACTTGTATTGGACTGTTTCTCAGAATCTGGAGGACGGGGCGAATTAATTTTCACTGATTTCTATGATAAGGCCCCTTCATGGATTCGTAAAATACCAATGTCCCGGGATTTGGAACGATTTCATCATTTCTTTGGTCGTATTGAACGAGAATTTATCAGTGATGGAACGCGCCTGATATTTAACAGCCTTACTGCAATGGAAGTAATATGGGGTAGCGAAAATGCCCGAACGCTCTTTAGTCATATCTGTCCAGCGTTATATGCTTACAAAACTTTAGCCTATTGGACAATCAACAGGAATGCTCACCCTAAGGAGTTTCTAGCCGCAATAGAACATACAACGCAAGTTGTAATGGAACTCACCAAATCTGATAATATTCGTACTCTTCGTGTTAAAAAGGCTGGAGGTCGCTACGAATCGAAAACCTACGAACCCCATTCTTACACCGTAGACGGGCTGAACATCGATATTCAGGAATAATTCTTCTTATTAAATTAGGCTGGATGATTTGTTTCGCTCCGATTTTACCTGCACCTTTTTATTGTGAGCTATTCTTCTCATCTCCACAGCTTTAAACTCTAATCAAACTGAAATCGACGCATGAAACATTGGCAATCTTTATACACCAGCCTTTTCCACCTCGAAAATGAGTAACCCAACTCATGGTGAAAGGAGTCCTACCGATGTTCAAAATCCTAGCAACACGGCAAATTGCACCTGATATCTTTGAGTTTGATATTGAAGCTTCTAAAATCGCAAAAAAGGCTCAACCCGGTCAATTTCTCATCTATCGACTTCATGAGCATGGAGAACGCATTCCATTAACTCTCAAAGATTGGGATAGTGAGAAGGGAACACTTACGATTGTTTTCCAGGTTGTTGGGAAATCCACGATGGAACTAGCCAACTGTAAACCGGGTGATACTATTCACGACATTCTAGGTCCACTTGGAACCGCACCTCTTGTTGAGAAATATGGCACAGTTATTGTTGTAGCAGGTGGATGTGGTGCTGCCCCATCCTTGCCTAGAGCTCGGCAATTAAAAGAAGCTGGAAATTATCTAATCACGATATTAGGTGCCCGTCAAGAAGATCTGCTAGTCTGCGAGCTTGAATTAAGTCAAATCAGTAACGAAATTCATATCACCACTGATGATGGATCAAAAGGCTCCAAAGGCTTTGTCACTACAAAATTGAAAGAACTCCTTGAATCCGGACGGCAAATCGATTATGTTTTCACAGTGGGACCACCAATCATGATGAAGTTTGTGGCAGCTACAACTAAACCCTTTGGTGTAAAAACTGAATGTAGCTTAAACCCAATAATGGTAGATGGAACTGGAATGTGCGGAGCCTGTCGTGTTGAAGTGGGTGGCAACACAAAGTTCGCTTGTGTCGATGGTCCTGAGTTTGATGCTCATGAAGTAGATTTTGATTTGCTTATCACACGGCTAGAAACGTACAAGACAGATGAAACCCGAGCCTATGAGAATTTCAAGCACCAGTGTTCACACAGCTAATACACTATACTCTGACATAATACTATGAAATTATTGTCATAGTTCCATAACTTTTTACACACTAAATTTTCTCTAGTTTGTAGAGGTTGTTTGATGGATTGGACCTCCTTTGGCAAACGCTTAGTCATTACACTTGTCATCTGTTTACCTCTCGCAGCAATTGGTTCAGTTTTGGTATTTCATATCTGGTCTCTAACTACTTTTGCATTCTCACTGCTCTTTGTGGGAATCATTCTTCTGCTCTTTGGTGGGTGTCTACGCACATCCTTTGTGGAGGGTTTGGCTACCTATCGGTATGCAGCAAATCCCCCAGTTACACGTGATACAATGCATCATTTTTCTGAGAGGCGCCAGCAACAAACAGATAATAGTATTGTAATTCTGACAGCGGCAGCCATTCTCATCATTTCGTCTATAGTATGCATTACTATTGTCCCGTTTCTTCTAATCTAACCAGTAGTGAACAGAAATATAGTATCAGTACGATGGAGATTCTCTCGCAAAGTTAGACTCTAATGCTGAAAGGGGGGTGCGTTTTTAACCTAATTGCGATATTGAATAGCCTACTAGGTGAAATCCACTAATGCCAACCAAAGCGGAAGTCTTAGAAGTTCTTGAAGGGGTTCGAAAAAAATTCGATGAACCAACCATGAAACCCAAGTTTAAAGGATTCGATCGAACGCTTCAATTCCAATTCACAGATCTCGAAACCAGTTTTCATACACGGGTTCACAATGAAGTGATGGATCCGTTTAGTGAAGGTGAATTGGAAAAACCCAATCTCCTAGTCACCACAGATAGTGGTACTCTTATTGGTATTATGAATGGAAACCTCAGTCCCCTAGACGCTTACTCTGTTGGAAAACTCAAGGCAAAAGGGAGTATGACAGATCTTCTTAAACTCCAAATTTTGATGTAATTTAAATTCATTAAAGGACCCAAAGAGAATGCGAATTCTAATCACAGCCTCATTTCATAAATCAGGTCTTGAAATTCTTCAATCCCATGGTGAAATTATTTATGAAGACTGGCGGAATTCAAATCGAGTATACTGGGGAGAGGAACTGCTTGACAAATTGAAGAAAGAAAAAGCTGATGCGGTGATTGTTGAAGCAGATGCTGTGACTGATGAAGTCTTTGAACGCTTCTCGTTGAAGTTTGTTGGTTGTGCCCGAAATACGCCTAAAGAAATTGATATTGAAGCTGCTACTGCAAACGGTGTGCCCGTTTTTTATGCTCCAGGTCGCAATAACGACTCTGTAGCGGATCTAACTATTCTTCTTATGTTAGCCCAAGCACGAAAACTCATCCAAACTGATCGACTTCTGAAATCCGGTCAAGTACAAATTGATAGTGCTAAGGACTTTGCACAACTCTTTGATTTGCTGAAAGGAAGGGAATTAGGTTGCAGCACTATAGGCATCATTGGGCTAGGTCAAATTGGTACTATTGTCGCAAAACGTCTTCAAGGCTTTGAAACGCGCCTCATCTTTTATGACCCCTATGTCACCAAGGAACAAGGCAAACAAGTTAATGCTGAAAAAGTGGATTTGGAAACCTTATTACGGGAATCGGATTTTGTTTCTCTCCACGTCCGAGCCACTCCTGAGACTTTTCGGATGATTGGTAGAGAGCAACTTTCTTGGATGAAACCAACAGCCCATCTTATTAATACGGCTCGATCGGCGATCATTGATGAAGATGCACTCTTTGAAGCTATTCAATCTGGAAAAATTGCCGGTGCTGGGTTAGATGTACATTCTCGGGAACCCGTGGGTTCAGATAACCGGTTCCTCCAATTTGATAATGTTACAGTGACGCCTCATATTGGTGGAAATACCATTGATGTGGTGTACCGGCAATCGATGATTATTGCAACAGATATCGACCGGTTCTTAAAAGGAGAAACGCCCAAATACTTAGCGAACCCAGAAGTGTTCAAATCCTCCTAATGGGGGCTCAAAATGGCTCAAGATTACATTTTGACCATTGATTTTGGCACTTCCGGCATCAAGTGTATTCTATTTACTCCTACAGGAAAGAGCGTGGTTAAACGGTTCACACCAATTCATTATTTGGATTCTGAGGGGCTTTCTGGCATTGGTAAGGAATTCGATGCAATGGATGCCTGGACTACGATTGCAAAGATGATTCGAGATTGTTTACGAGAAGCGAAGATTTCACCAAGTGCTGTTAAAGCGATGGCTACGACAAGTCAACGGCATGGTGCAGTGTTTCTAGGAGAGAAGGGAAAGATCATCTATTCTGGTCCTAACTTAGATGCACGGGGAGTTTTTGTACAAGATTTGGTAATGAAGGAACTCGAAACGAGTTGTCCACCAACCGGGTGTTGGCCACCTCTCCTCTATTCCCTTTGTCGGCTCATCTGGTTTAAGCGGCTAAGACCAGACCTATATACCCAGATCCAACATGTGCTTTCCATTAATGACTGGATTGTCTACCAATTGACAGGAGTCGCGATGACAGATCCTTCGCAAGCCTCCAATACCCAATTCTTGGATATTCAACGGTCAGAATGGTCACAGGAAATCCTTGAGATGGCTGAAGTTACAGCTGAGTTACTGCCACCTATTCATAATCCGGGAAGTCAGGTAGGAAATATCACGAATGAAGCCAGTCAGGTAACGAGGTTATCAACAAAGACTGTTGTTGGTGTCGGTGGAGCTGATACGCAATGTGCATTATTAGGATCTGCCATCATAGAGCCTGGTGAAGTCTGTGTGGTTGCAGGAAATACCGCACCAATTCAACTCATCACAGACACACCTATCATCGATGAAGAATGCAAACTCTGGACAGGAAGGTACTTGCTTCCTGATCGCTGGGTCCTTGAGGCTAATACTGGCAAAACTGGAGAAGTGCTTCGCTGGTTTGTTGAAAACATCGTTCAGCCCCTTTCACCTAGTCCAAAGAATCCACAGGAAGCTTATACGCGAGTTGAGCAATTAGCTACACAATCAAAGATTGGATCAACGGATGTGATGGCACTACTCGGTCCTCAAGTCATGGATGCCAGTGATATGATGACTGTCCGACCCTCACTGTTTCTTTTTCCTCCACCAGCTTCACCGATAGTTACTCCCATCACAATGAATGATCTAGCTCGTGCACTTTTTGAAAATATCTGTTTTGCGGTGCGTACTAATCTGGAATTGATTCAAGTGCGGGCAGAAGTCACCTTTGACCATTGTACTGTTGCTGGAGGATTAACACAAAGTCAATTGTGGCAACAGATGCTTGCCGATGTTACAGGGCTTGAAATTTATCGAGGAACTGAGGTTGAAGCCTCTAGTCTTGGAGCTGCCATCTGTGCCGCTACGGCTGCTGGCTTTTACGATTCTCTCTTGGATTCATCAAAACGTATGGTCAAATTACTCCCGTCATTTAAACCGAAATCAGAAAACCAGAGAAAATACGAAACCTATTTCTTCCGATGGCAAACATTGTACAAGCAATCGGCTAATCTATAAAGAAACAGCTTCTACTGAAGGGCGGATTGAAATGACACCAGAGTCAACTCAAGATGTAAAACGTGAAGTATTCGATGTCTGCCAAGAAATGCTCAAAGCTGCTCTTGTCATTGGAAGTTCAGGAAATGCAAGTATTCGAATTAGTGATAGCGATACAGTTGCTATTACGCCAAGTAACGTTGAATATACTTGCATGGATGTCAAGGATGTCATGATTATCAACATGGATGGTGAAATTGTCGAAGGTGAGCGAAATCCCTCCAGTGAATATCCCCTCCACTTAGCTATCTACCAGGCTCGTCCTGATGTTAATGCAATTATCCATACCCACTGCGTTTATGCTTCCACAATGGCTGTACTTCGTGAACCACTTCCTCCGATTGTCGATGAATTCGTCATTAGAATAGGAGGACAAGTTGAAGTCGCCGAATATGGATTCATGGGAAGTGAGGAACTCGCTAGTAATGCTGTGGAAGCTCTTGGACCACGGAATGCAGTTTTTCTTGCCAACCATGGAGCAGTATGTGTCGGTCCAACCTTGGATGCTGCGTTCTATAATGCCCTTCTGCTCCAGAGAGTGGCTCGCATTTTCTTATTGGCTGCGTCGGTTGACAAAAAGAAAATCACCATGCTACCGGGTGAATCCATCGAGACTCAAAAACAGATGTTTGAAGTAATGAAACGTCTCAAAAAGCGGTGATAATTATGCCCACCTTGAGCGGGTATATGGGTGAATTCCTTTTTGTCGATTTAACTAAGGGCATCATCCAACGTAAACCCCTTAACTGGGATTATACACGTGATTTCATTGGTGGAGCAGGCTATGCCACCCGGCTATTATATGATCGATTGAAAGTTGAGACTCTCGATTCCTTTGATCCAGAAAACGAAGTTGCCATATTTTCAGGACCACTTACTGCCACCGGAGCCCCATGTACGGGGCGTCATGCTATTTGTACTAAATCCGCCCTCACAGGAATCTGGGGTGAATCGACGGGGGGAGGCTACTTTGGAGCTGAACTACGGCAGGCTGGTCTTGATGGTATCCTCATTACTGGTAGTGCGAAGACTCCGATGTATCTGACTATTCAAGATGATGATGCCCAGATTAAATCGGCTGACCACCTTTGGGGTCAAGATACCTTTGAAACGGAAAAAATCATTAAAAAAGACCTTGCAGACAAGAAGATTCGCGTCTTATCCATTGGTCAGGCAGGAGAAAATCGCGTCCGATTCGCCTCCATTATGAATGATGAAGGACGGGCAAGTGCTCGAGCAGGTGCTGGTGCTGTTTTTGGGGCAAAGCAACTGAAAGCTATTGCAGTTCGCGGGTCACAAAAACCAGACCTGGCCGATGCGGAAACATTCCGCGAACATGTTAAGACTGCGTTTCAATTACTTGAGGGGCTAATTCCAATTCTGGGCGCATATGGTACGTTGTATGCGGCTGATATGTTGATGAATCTTTTCAATGATATGCCGGTTCGATATTTCACTGAACCATTCATGGATATTTCTAAAATTAATGCACGTGCTCTCAAAGAATATCGATCGGGGCAGTTCCGGTGTCATCTTTGTCCAATCGGCTGTGGACCAATAGTATCAGTTGAGACAGACTCAATCTTGTTAAAAGATGTTGCTGGTCCCGAATACGAAACCATTGGCGCTCTCGGGACACTATGTCAAGTTGACGATTTACCCTCATTATGTCTAGCTAACCATCTTTGTAACCTGTTTGGCCTCGATACTATTTCCTGCGGTAATGTAATTGCTTTTAGCTTTGCTGCTTACGAACAAGGCAAGCTAGCCAAAGAATTCGTTGGTTCCTTGAATCTGAAATTTAGTGATGCTCAAACGGTAATTACCCTCATTGAGATGATCGCAAAACGAGAAGGTCTCGGAGATCTTCTAGCCGAAGGCGTGAAACTGGCTGGAGATCGACTTGGAATACCGGAGCTAGCAGTTCATGTTAAAGGGCTTGAGGTTCCCATGCATGATCCTCGAGCCTTTTACGGCCTTGCTGCTGCATATGCCGTATCGCCTATTGGAGCACACCACATGCAAGGAGACATCCATACGATAGATATGGGTGTTAGCCTTCCAGAATATGATCTTGAGCCAGGTGATCGTCACGCCAATGAAGGACAGGGTAAGGCTGTAGCTACAATGCGAAATTGGCGAACCCTATTCAATTCACTTTTACTTTGTCAATTAGCCCTTCTCGAACCATCTCTCGTCACTGCACTTTATAACACCGTTACTGGACGGGAGTTAACGCCACTTCAACTCCTCAAAATTGGTCAACGGACCATGACACTAAAACGCGCTTTCAATATCCGGTGTGGTATTACAGCCCAAAATGACCAACTACCTATCGGTATACTGAAACCATTTACCCAGGGACCCAATAAGGTAAAAACTCCGGATCTTTCTGTCCAACTCAAAGAATTCTATGCATCAAGTCAATGGGATCCCCAAACTGGGAAACCAACACGCGAAGTGCTCCATCAACTCGACCTAAACGATGTTGCGAAGGACCTCTGGTGAAAGGAATCTATTTCTGAAACATGAGGCTGAATTAGCGGAACGCTTTAATTCGAGAGTCTGTGCACCCACGATGTCAGTAAGGAATTTCGGGAAGGTTAAATTATGGCAGCTAAGCAAAGCAAGAAAACACCTAAGAAGAGTACACCACAACCATGGACAATCACCCCACCTAAGATGCCTGCACAAGATCCCCAAGTACGCATTAAGAACTTCGATGAAGTAAATTTAGGATATACCGAAGAGCAAATCCTTCATGAAGCTGAACGCTGCATGGCTTGTAAAAATCCAAAATGTGTTGATGGTTGTCCTGTTGAAATTGAGATTAACCGATTTCTAGAAGCCGTGCGAAATCGCGATTATCGTGAAGCAATTCGTATTATTAAAGAGAAAAATAGTTTACCCGCAATCTGTGGACGAGTATGCCCACAAGAAATTCAATGTCAGGCAGGTTGTATTCTAAGTAAAAAGGGGAATCCAATCGAGATTGGTCGAATTGAGCGCTTCCTTGCTGATTGGGAACGTGAACATGGTGTGGAAGTACCAAAATTACCTAAACCGACAGGTCACCGAGTAGCCATTGTAGGGAGCGGACCCGCAGGGCTTACCGCTGCTGGTGATTTAGCTCGCCTTGGCCATCAAGTCACCGTGTTCGAGAGTCTACATGAACCTGGTGGGGTTCTTATATACGGGATCCCTGAGTTCCGGCTTCCCAAAGCCATCGTCAAAGCTGAAGTAGATTATCTTAAACAGCTCGGAGTCGAATTTCAGCTTAATGCTTTCATTGGACAACTCTATTCCCTTGAAGATCTTTTCAATCAAGGGTTTGACGCCATTCTCCTTTCCTCAGGTGCCGGTCTCCCCAGCTTCCTCCGCATTCCCGGAGTTAATCTCGTTGGAACCTATAGTAGTAATGAATTCCTCACGCGAGTAAACCTCATGCGAGCCTATCAATTTCCAAAGTTTGATACTCCGATTATCCGAGGAAAAGTTGTTGCAGTAATCGGTGGGGGAAATGCTGCCATGGATAGTGCACGAACAGCCTTGCGGCTGGGTGCGGATACGGTCTATATTGTGTATCGCCGGTCAGAAAATGAAATGCCTGTTCGCCGTGAGGAATATCATCACGCTAAAGAAGAGGGCGTAGATTTCCAGTTTCTCACCCAACCCCTTGCCCTCTTCGGCGACGATCAAGGTCGAGTTCAAACCATGAAATGTATCCGCAATTGCCTTGGCGAACCAGATGAAAGCGGACGATGTCGCCCTGAGGCGATTGAAGGCTCTGAATTCGAATTTCCAGTAGACACGGTTATCTTTGCTATTGGTGCCTCTGCCAACCCTTCAGTCCCCCGTTGCACACCCGAACTTGAATGTGACAAGTGGGGGGATGTTATTGTCAACCCAGATACTCTCGAAACCTCAATTCCTCATGTCTGGGCTGCAGGTGATCTAACAGGTGGAGAAGGCACAGTCATCGCCGCAGCAGGGGAAGGGAAACAAGCCGCAAGGAACATTCACAAATATCTTGAATCGTTTTAACTTGTCAACCACTGCCTGACGTAAGCACAATTTCACCTATGTAATTGAGATCAGATAGGCTGTGATACATGAGTGTTTGTTGTGAGATGGTGTAAAGAACGTCACCAATGTATAAAGTTCGCTTAATAAAGAAGTCTCGAAAGTTCCACCAATCCTCTCGGAATGCCTCAAGATCTTCGAGATGTGTAATTCCCCCTCGATGCTCGATTTGCCCATCAGTGGTATTGAATTTGAAGATATATGCACCTTGCCAAATAATTTCTCCATGGTCATATGGTTCTGGATTCGAACCCTCTGGATGAACCGCTAAGCAAATGGGGATAACTAGTAAATTTCGGTCAGTATCCACTAAGACAGCTTTGTGATCATATAATGCCTCGGATTCGGTTCCACGATCTCCAATTATAAGGCGTTTGGTCTCTTCAGGCTGAAATGGGTTAGTAATGTTAAATAGGCTTACTTTGACGCCTTGATACCACCATTGTTCAGTCTCACTGGCTATAACATCTTTACCCAGTCCCAATAAGAACCCGTTATCTAACGGATGAAGATACTCCGAATAGCCGGGAATCACTAATTCACCTAAAAGTTTCGGGTGCTGTGGAAGAGTCAAATCGATGATGAATAATGGATCCGTTTTGTAGAACGTAACCAGATAAGCAGTAGTTCCAACGAAGCGAGCAGAATATATGCGCTCTCCAGGTGCTAATCCCTCAACCTTTCCTGCGATTTTCATGTTCATATCTAGGATGTAAATGTTGCTTACCTCTATCCAAGGTCTCGTATCTAATTCAGGCTTAAACAGAGTGTTGAACCAGCTGGTAGTGGCCACTCGAAGATAAGCTTGTGCTTCATCTAACGCAAATTGGTTGATAAGATAACCTGGGATAATACCACTTGCCTTATAGGAGACATCTCCTGCATCTATTTGAAACCGGTGAATGCTGGTTGTTTTATCGAATGTGCTTCGAGTTAGAAGTGGGTATCGTGATACAGCGAGGTAAATGTTATTCAGTGATGAATAAACGGTGCATGTTGAACCACCCATTAGGATTGTCTCTATATCCGGATCGGCTTCTGAATCAGTGATATCGAAGCAAACAATCATTTTATAATGGAAACCATGGTCATAGTCACCTGGATCGTAGTAGATGTTTTTTACAGGGACAGAATAATAGCTGTTGGATGTTTCTACGGAGGGCAAGGTTATATCACGATTATCTTGCACATATGAATGGGCTATCAGGTATACGTACTGACCAATCATCCGTGCGCCATGATAGTATCCATCAAGTTTTAGCCAAAAATCTAAAGTAATTTCCTCGGGAGTAGAGATATCAAAAATTTCGAGAATTAACTCTCCATCATTCTGTTCAATTACTACAATCTTTGATGAGGTGTACAAAAAAAGAGCAATTGGGCTTCCGGTAAGCTGAATTCTAGAGCTGATTTTTGCAGTTTCTGGGGGGTATGAGTCTACAATTACGATTTCTTCTTCGACAATAGTATAGATATATTTTCCATCAGTTTTGACACTATCAGGTTCATCGACTCCTTCTGTTTGCACATTCGTTGTTGAATAACCACTTGTTCCAGCAAAATTATAGTCTGATCTTGGTGTGGATTCAATTTGACTCAGGATTAGTGGTTCACCCCAAAATCCAGTCATTGGTGGAGGGTGGTGAGTTTCCAGAAAATTGTTCAAAGCAGTGGATGATGAAAATCGCTGTAATTGTACTGGAGGTGAATTTTCCAATCCAAAATATACGCCTAAGAATGCAGAGCTTCCCAATATCGCAACAAGAAATAGTAAAACTCGAATAGATGGTGTTGCGCGATGAGTAAAAACCCGTAATCGATTTCTGACTTTAGTTAAAACTGACATGAAGTATTATTTTGTAACAATTGACCATTAATCTAAAGAATTGAACATTTACTACATTACTGTTCAACATTTTTGAACACAAGCAAATCATTATTCAGAAATTTTAGTTCGAACCAAAGGAAACATATTTATTGACTTGTTCAAGCTATGGCGTTAAGCGAGCCTAAATCTGGCTTGTAGTACAAAGCTCCAAAAAGGGTGACGAATAATGGCATTTTATATCCGACTCAGCCACCGAAACCTCACAATGACAGTAACCACTTCACCAGGAGATGACGACGATGGTGGTCAACGGCAGTTCACGCAAACTCATCTGGCGAGTCTATCGCGAAGCCATGCCCGTCCTTCTCTTCACAGTCCTAGCGGAGCTTTTTGCGGGCACTCTACTCCTTAGCCTTGACGTAGCCTATGCCAGTCTAATAGGAATATTCATTCTCATCCCGGGGCTTATGCAGCTTCGAGGTAACATTTCAACTAGCCTAGCCCAACGACTTGGATCAGGTACTCATCTAGGAACCATTTCCTGGGAACAAGGTCTCAATAAACCCTTACGCGCCAACATCAAAGCAGCATTCTATCTTGTCATCATTATGTCCTCTTGTCTCGCCGTCGGTACATGGCTAATCTCTGTGATAATCCAAATACTTACGCCCCAAAGTGGCTACTTATTAAATCTCTATCACTTTCTCATTATTGCTTTAGTGACTGCACTCTTAGCTAGTATAGTTCAAGTCACAATAACAGTAACAGTGGCGTTAATTGCTCATGCTCGAGGTCTGGATCCAGATAACATCACTATTCCAATTGTAGCCGCTATTGGCGATATCATTACAATTGGCTGTCTTCTACTCGCTATCACTTTAACCCTCAATCTCTTTCCTCCACCACTTGTCCAAATCTAATGAGGTGAAAAACATGACTGAACAAACAGTTCGAAAAATCATCCTTGAAAGCCTCCCCATTCTTGTCATTGTCCTGGTTTTTGCCCTAGCTGCAGGACAATTCTTGGATAGCACACTCGAAGGATTAAAACTTATTTTTCCATTAATTCTCCTGATGGTTCCCGCGTTCATTGATGTCACAGGCGACTTGGCGGGTGTTGTCGGTGCTAGAGTGACAAGCCACCTCTATACTGGTGAACTCGATCGAGGATTCCGACCCTACCGACTTCTCTTCACAAACCTCCTAGCAATCTTATTAGTATCAGCATCTGCTTACGCATTCTTGGGCGTTTGTGTAATTGCCATCACTATTTGGTTATCTCCCATCATTGGAACAATATTTCCTCCCACAGGATTCCCTTTGTTATTTCTTGCTATCTGTGGAGCTGGGGTTCTGGCTACAGCATGTACTAGCATAATTGGATTATTTTCAGCTCGTATGGTCTACCGGTCTGGACGTGATCCCGACAGTATCATCCCTCCTTTAACCACAACTGTGGGTGACCTACTTGGAATAGTCTTTATCGCCTTAGCGATCATAAGTACCGGTAAAATTCTAGGACTTATCTAAACTGAAGCTCAAAAACAAAAAAAGGGAAGGAGGAAGAGCATTTGGAAATTCTTTAGGCTAATAATTTTTTGATGTACTAAACGCTCTTCCATCCTGGTGCGCGTTTCCAGATGTAGACATGAATCAGCATTGCCCAGAGC
>JABXGY010000092.1 GCA_016550395.1 archaeon
AGAAGATAAGCTTAAAGCAAACCAACCTATAATCATGGATGTCTTTCCGAGAAGTGAACGGAAGCGCTATTGGTCGGACATGACACGGACGATTGTGAAAGGAAAAGCCTCGGATGAGGTCAAGAAGATGTTCGACGCGGTTCTTGAGGCTAAAAATGCTTCCATCGATGCTCTTCACGCAGGCGCCCTCGGCAGCGACTTGAACGACGTGTGCTGCGACGTATTGGAAAAGGCAGGCTATGAGACGGTAAGACGTGGAAAACGAATAACAAAGGGATTTATCCACAGCTTGGGCCACGGAGTAGGCCTAGAGATACATGAAGGCCCCAGTCTCAGTGAGCTTTACACATTCCCATTGAGAGAGCACAATGTAGTCACCGTTGAACCTGGATTGTACGACCCTGACATAGGCGGAGTGAGGATAGAAGACATTGTAGAAGTTACGAAGAGTGGATGTAGCAACTTAACAAAGATGGAAATATGTTTAGAAGTTTAGGAAAATTAATATCTATCCACTCTTCTCTAATATTTTCTTCAAACCTTAAATCATGAACAATAGGTGGAGTAAATTGAGTTACGCTGGACAAATACTTCATATAGACTTGACGAGTGGAAAGGTTGAAACCAAGCCTCTGAACGTGGAACTGGCTAAGGAATTCATAGGAGGCATCGGACTTGGCATGCGCCTGCTTTTCGACCATTCCAAACCAAGCACAGATCCTTTCAGCCCCAAAAATCCCATAATTCTGATCACAGGGCCTCTCAGTGGTACCATGGCCCCCTCAGCAGGAAACAGTTACGCAGTTGTTTCGAAGTCACCTGCGACTGGAGGAGTAGCTGAATCCAAGGCGCATGGCTTCTTCGGAGCTGAGTTGAAACGAGCTGGCTACGATGCGGTCATCATCACCGGCAAGTCTGAAAAGCTGGTTTACGTGTTTATCGACGATGACTCGGTTCAACTTATGGATGCCGAAGGGCTGAAGGGAAAGCCTTCACATGAAACAGAGGAGACTATCAAGGAAGAGCTAGGTGACTATTACATCCGCGTGATGTCGATCGGTGAAGCGGGAGAAAAACTTGTTCGAATTGCCTGCGTCCTAAACGACGAGTTCAGGGCGATTGGGAGAACTGGCATGGGTGCTGTGATGGGGTCTAAGAACCTCAAGGCTGTTGCTGTTCGCGGTACAAAAGATGTGAATGTGGCGAATCTTGAGGAGTTCAAAGAATTCATAAAGATGATACATGAACGCATGAAAGGCCCGAAAACGAGAAAATACAGAACCTTGGGGACGCCTGAAAACGTCCTCGTTCTAAATGCCCTAGCAGCCTTACCTACAAGGAACTTCACTCAGGCGACTTTTGAAGGTGCAGAGAAAGTCAGCGGTGAATACTTGAATGAGCGTTATATCAAAAAAATTATTGGATGCGCAACGTGTGGCATGCGCTGCGACCATATTGCATTTGTTCCTGAGGGCCCGTATAAAGGAACGACTGCGAGGGTGGAATTTGAGTGTTTGTGGGCACTCGGACCGAACTGTGGTGTGGATCATTTGGATGCGGTTATTGAGGCAATCAACCAGTGTAACCATTATGGTATGGACGGCATATCCACAGGTGGTATCGTGGGCTTTGCTATGGACTGCTACGAGCATGGTGTTCTGACCAAAAAAGACACGGAAGGCTTGGACCTACAGTTCGGCAATCCCGAAGCCTTAGTAGAGATGGTGAAGAGAATTGGTTCTCGAAAGGGTTGGTTGGGCGATGTGCTCGCAGAGGGAACTATGAGGGCTGCAGAAAAAATTGGTAAAGGCGCAGTGAAATATGCTAATCATATTAAGGGATTGGAATTGCCGGGTTATGACCTCAGAGGATTGAAAACTGCTGCTTTGGGATTTGCTGTTTCTTTCCGTGGGGCTTGTCACCTCCGATCTGGAGCATACTCGCCTGACGTGAAGGGAAGCGTGGATCGTTA
>JABXGY010000015.1 GCA_016550395.1 archaeon
TATGATGCGCGTACCTGCAGGTGATTTGGGTTCCTTGAATACGGCACGAAGCCAGGGAGCACAAGTGCAAGTTGTGTATAGCATGATGGATGCGATTATTGCTGCTAAGGAACATCCCGACAAAGAGGTCGTACATTTTGCTATTGGCTTTGAAACTACTACCCCACCAACTGCTGCAGAACTATTGGGCGAGCCCCCAAAGAATTTCAGCGTGTTAGTGAGCCACAGGCTCATTCCACCCGCTGAGGTGTTTCTCCTTGAACAAGGGGAGGTAGGAATAGATGGATTCTTATGTCCTGGTCATGTCAGTGTGATAACGGGGGTTCAGGGGTATATCCCAATATCAGACCAGTATAAGGTCCCACAGGTAATTGCAGGATTCGAACCAGTTGATGTTTTATTAGGATTAGTAATGCTCTTACGTCAAGTGGTAGAGGGGCGGGGCGAAGTGGAAAACGAGTACACCCGAGCAGTGACCTTTGAAGGAAACGTTCATGCACGTGAATTGATTGACCAAGTATTTGAACAAGTGGATGCCCGATGGCGTGGAATCGGTTTAATTCCTGAATCGGGGTTAGCCCTCCGAGAGAAGTATATGACGTTTGATGCCCGAACACGCCTTGGGATCGTGGTAGAACCACAGAAATATGAAATGCCTCCAGGCTGCAAGTGTGGTGAAGTCCTTCGAGGCATTATGCGTCCAGTAGAGTGTCCTTTGTTTGCCTCAAAGTGTACACCTGAAAATCCTATCGGACCCTGTATGGTCTCTATGGAGGGGACTTGCAACGTTGTGTACGGGGCTCAACCTGTTCCTTAGCTGTGGCAAGTGTTTCTTGAATTACTGATTCTTGAAATCCCGGACTTGCAAGCCACTGGGTTGCTATTTCTTCAACTTCAAACACTTTCTCTCGGAGGTATCGATCTGAGATGACCTCACGGCTAATGTTAGAAATTCTCTGGGTTTCCCAAAAGGCTGTTGTTAGTTCGGGTGTCAATTTTTGTGGATTTTTCGGACCGGGCTTTTGGTGTAGTACAAATCGAGCTAACTTAGCGGCGAGTAGTTTTGTATCAGTATTATGAATTCGTCCACGAATCCATATTCGACAGTTAACTCGACCTTGACAATCGCCACGAGCAAAGGGACAAAAAACCACGATTTGCCACCCGGTTTAAGTATCTCGTGGCTGGAGCTTGATTAGCTTAAAGTTTTTGGTGTGACAGGTATCCCATTTTAACTAATAGGCCAATAAATGTCTTCAGAAGCAGTTGTTACCTTAGCAAGGTCACGCATCAAGCTCATGAGGGTATACAGGTCATAGTCGATACCTTCACCAATCGTAACAAAACGTTCAGCTTCGTTAGTAAACGCAAGTTCTGGAGACCAGCTGATGGGCCAAGAAGGCACGGTTTCAAGCTGAATCATAGTCTGCTTTAGTCCTGCAGTATAGGTAATGAGTAAGGGGACAGTTGGAACACGGAGGAGATAGCTTTCAGGACGAAGGATATCATCCACACCACTCCGGACAACTTGTAGAGGTGGAAAGAAACGTTTGCCCACCTCATTTTCGATAGGAAAGGTAATGATCTGTCTCAGTCTAGCTTCATCCTGTGGATGCAATGACCGTGTTTCCAAGGATTCCCGTAATAACACTGCAGCGGTGATGAGATCATTAGGTTTTGTGATATTTTTTGGAAGAGTGGGAGCAGGTCCACGATGAATGTCGAAAGCACCTTCGAGATTGAATCCCTCAGGTGTGATTCCAGGGTGACTCTTATTTAGAGTAAGCCATAGGGCAAAAGGAAAAATTGGTGGCTGTTCAGTAAAAACAGTGAGTTTCAGTTTGTTAGAGAAAGGACGAGTTAAAAATAAGGTATCGAATGGATCCTTTGAGGAAAGGGTAACAACAAGCGTATATCCTCCAAAATCGATGGGCTCGGGCGTTTTCCCACGCATTTCCATATCAATGGCTGCTTCAGAATAATCCTTAATCCGATCGAAGGCGTTGGGCATAAGCAGCAGTTCAGGTTTGCCAGTTGAATAGGGTTCAAGCTGCTTTAGGAGTGAAGTAAGAAGTTGATTATGTTGAGGAGTAGCAACTCGGTCAAGCAGCATAAATAATTCAGAATTGTCTTTCCGAAGATGCTCCATTATACTAGCCTACTCAGATACGCATAAATTGCTACTTATCTAACTTGTCGAGCCCCACTTTTTTAAGGGCAGCGGCGGATGGGCGACCTGTCTTTTGGTCCCAATTTCGGTATCTGTAGTAATCTTTGAGTTGACGCGAAAGATTGGGAACCATTCCACGAGTAGGACCCTCCAGGGGACGGAGTAGAAGCGGTGGAATCGTATCTTCCTTCACAACGAAACCTAATTTCAGATTTATCAGGCGTTTAAGCGTAATGATGCGTTCACCGATATCCAACAGATCCTGAGGTGACACTGTAACTCCAGTAACTAGCGAATAGAACTGAGCTACCTCTGTGGGAGTATATGTAGCAAAGATACAAATATTAAGAGAGTTCGTTACCATTCGCCAATTTTGAGTTCGAGCAATTAATTCACCCATCCCCTCATCAGTTTGTGGATCATCAGCATCAATTCCTAACTCAGGAATCACCTGACCAGCTAATACCCAATAAATATCAGCATCGAGATGACACCCGCCCCGCGGACTGGTTGCGTACATTGCTGCATTACCAAAAAGAGCTCTTACACCCCAACAAGCAACTTCAAGGCCTTTTACATGAACAGCATCATCTGATGCATTGTATCGTTTACCTAGGGCACGCACTCCTTCAGCCAAGATTTTACCAAAGCCTTCTCGTACTGCGATTTGTTTGATTAGAGTAATCTGTGGATCCGGGTCCCCCCATTTCAGATCCATTCCAACCTCTTTCTTGGTCAATTTTCCTTGGTCCATTAGGTAATAAGCAAAACCAATAGTTGTGCCACAGCTAATTGTGTCCAATCCCAATTCATCGCAAAGATGAGCTGCATAGGTGACAGCTTCGAGATCATCAGAGAGAATCATAGAACCCA
>JABXGY010000016.1 GCA_016550395.1 archaeon
CCTGCACATCTGGGTTCAATTCCCGCAAGTTTTGTCCAGCAATGAGAGCCTTTGATTTTCCAACATCATCATCACCGTACAGGAATTGTCGACTTAGATTGGATAGCTCAATGGTATCAAAGTCGATAACGATGACTTTACCAATTCCGGTTAATACAAGGTCTAACGCAACAATGGTCCCTAAAGCACCAATACCTGCAACAATGACTGTAGATTTAGCAAGCCTTTCTTGATCCCATTCTTCTAGTAGTAATTGTCGAGCATATCTTTCGGTACCATGATACACGGGTACGCGTTTTCGTTCATTACTAATCTGGTCAACCACGTTGTGTTTCACCCACGGCGTATCTGGTCCCATCCCGCGTACCGCCCAACCCAGTCTTTAGCAGTACGCTCAAATCTTACTGGATCACGTTTGGCTTCACGGGAGGCTCGTTGGTTCAAGGGATCATCAGGATTAGGGAAATTAAGCAAGTTTCGAAGTGTCTCGATAACTCCGGTTAATGACATACTCGGGAGCCAATCTTTTCCAAGGATTCCAACACATACTCTCCCGCGGTAAATATTAGGGTGCCAAATTTTTGTAACAAAACGAACTGTTGGAGGTTCGTAGGGGAATGATCGTGGTACGTTGACTTGGATCACAAAAACGCCGCCATCATATATTCCTGTACCGAGAATAAATCCTTGCCATCGTCTTAAATCACCTTGCAGCGGTTGGAACGAAGGTTCCTCGGTTTCCATATTTTTGGCTTCAAGAGCTAGTCTTGCCCAATAATCCTCTTCTGATAACATGTGGACAGCGCCTCTGCCTAGATAAGCCGGTCCCCAGTACTCTAACAAATTACATATCACGTAAATACCTTTTCGGTTAACCATGAATAAAATTTGATTTGATTGCTGCAAACGCAGTAATGACTGGTGGTCTAATATTGCATAGAAAAAGAGAAATCGAGGAGCGACTGAGATCGAAACCGATCGGGTTTGCAGGCTCTAGCCGCCCTCGGTACGTGTGATCAGGTACAGTTTGTCGTGGGGTGTGATGCCAACACTTTTAACAGTTTGTTCATCGGTCAACTGTGCACCACGGTACGCTAGAATGACGATGTTTGGGGGAATACGGCGCATCTGGGCAACACGATTCCGAATTTCACCAACCGTCGTGTTAGGCTCCACATCGAATGCGATTGGGTCACTACCACCAATCGCGGGAACAACTTCTATTCGCATTTTTTATTCACCCGACTATTTTCTAACCGGTTTCAACTTTCGTAGGTTGACACGTTTCCGACAAATGGGACAGGTTCCTTTAACCTTCACCCATTCTGCCAGATGGGCATAATGGGCTGGGTTGCCGCAACTAGGACAATACACCATCTGTTGTCCATCGCGGATCAGGAGGCCGCAGACGATACACTTGGCAGACGCAGTCCAATCCCATCGACCGATTTCCTTCACCGATGAGATTTCAAACCGTCCTGCCAATTGTGTCATGGTCAGTCCCTTTGTCAGTTCCGCTCGGGCATTCTACTAGATGCAGTCTTAAAAAACTATGGAAAATAGACCTTAACTGAAGCATTTGCCCGTTTTGTCGCAAAGTTGCAGGTAATTTAATATTTTTGCAGGAGTGAATCAAAGCTTAAAAGCATGCGGTGACTAAACTTTGAAGAGACATTCGGGGGTAATTCTTTAGGTGACCTCTGATACGCCAAAATACGCAATTGAAATTGAAGCAATCAAAACGCCGAAGGGATTAGTGCCTACTGTTGAATCCCTGAAGCGGATTGTAAAAGGTCTGAACTTGTTAGATGCAGATCTTGGACGGATGAATTTAAAAATGGAGGCTAATATCCGCGCACTTCTTCGGGAGGTAAAAACGCTTCAGAAGCTCGTTGCTGATGATACCATCGCGTCGGAGTCTTCTGTTGAACGTCTTGGAGTTCTAGCTAACCGATTTGAGACGTTAGAAAAAACTATGGATAAAATGGCAAAGAAAAAACCAACCACGGATTCCACTGAATCTCTAAAAGAACTCCAAAAAGATCTTGTGCCCACCTTGACACAGGCAGTTCAACGAATAGAAGAAATGATTGCATTATTTGAAACACGTTTTGAAGAATTTCTTAGAGAACTTCAAAGTAATATTCTGGTTACAGTCCAGCAAGCGGTTAAAGATTCTCCCCCGGAAAAGAATCCTGCACCGAAGCGAAAAACTAAGACTACTTCAACCTAACTGCCTCCCTCAGTATCTAGTTGCCAAAGATTAAATGCCCGCTCTCACTAGCAGGATTCGAATAACGATAAAATGGTGTATTCCCATGGCACAGGCTGTACGAAGTCAACAAGAATTGGCGATTGCTCGTGAAGCACAACTAATGTTCCGCCGAGCACCCACCTTTACTCCAGTAGGATCTAACCTTCGCCGGTGGCGAGGTAAAATTAAAGGTGGACCGCGGAGTAAACAAGAATTTCTTGTCGAAATCATTGTGCCTCCTAACTTTCCAGCTCAACCGCCAGTCGCTCGAATGCTCACTCCAACCAAGCATCCTCGAGTCGATACCGAATCCGGAGCAATTCATCTTCGAATAGTCACTCAGTGGCAACCCCATTATCACGTCTACCAGGTGGTTAATAGCATCAAGGGCCTCTTCGCCCGTGAACCGCCAAAGCCAGATGAAACCCGAGAAGCCCCCAAGGTGACCATGCCCCCACAAGAAGAAGTGCTCCAACAACGGTACCAACAATTAGAACGTGAGGTATCACGCCTTACCAAGAAATTACAAACTCGTGATGAACGAATCGCACGAATGGCTGCACAAATCGATACAGGTTCAATCACTCACGGTGAAGTCACTGAAGAGGAAGAGCTTGATGCCCTCATCCTTCCCACGGATCCAAAAGAACGAGAACGCTTAGAGCTCGAAAGCGAGAAACTAGCGATTGAAGACCTTCTACAAAACCTTGAACAAAAATTTGACGCAGCAGAAATCAACTCAACCGAGTATACCAAATTGTACAAACGGTACAAGAAACGATTATACCAAATTGACAAAGCCCTCGAAAAATACGGTTAATCCAATCCTCAGTGAGGAGATAATCAATGGCTGTACGCGAGCGAAAACGACGGAAAAAGAGCAAGGTTCCCGAATTAAAAGCCGAATTATATGGAACCATCGCCACACTGGACAGTATCGTCGAAAAATACGAAGAGGGTGATTTGAGCCCAACCCTCTATAAACGCCAGTTCAAATCCCTTGTCCGTGACACACTCACCACTCGACAACTACTTGAATCCGAGGGTGAAAGCTGGGACCATTTCGTCAAAGAAGAAAAGATTACTGAACGGTTCCCAGTCGCAGTTGAAAAACTACAAATCGGTGAGCGTGCACCCGAAGGAGAAAAGTCTGTTGAACTCGCTGCTCAAACCTCAGTAAAAATGGCCGCTAAAACCGCGGACATTGTTTCTGATTTAATTACACTAATCGACATCGCCAAACTCGGCGACGTTGCAAAAATGAACCTCATCGTTCCTCTCCTAGATGATGCGATCATTCTCTTGACTAAATATCCGAACTTCCCTCCCGACTATTGGATATTAGTGGCCCTCAAAGATTGGCGAAATCAACTCCAAGAACGAGATCCAAACGAAACTCTCTCGCCTGAAGAAGCAAAACAACTCGAGTTTCAAGCAGTTCGATGGCTGAATGACTTCAAGCGACGTCTCCGAGAAATGGCGGTCGATGAATAGATGTTGAGGCAGATAGCTGATGGTACAACCCATGCGTTCATTTGCGGAAATGCGGGAACGGTTGGTGAACGCCATCAACAAAGCAAATCTGCGCATTAATGCGGAATACATCCTAGAAGACTTAGATGTGGTCGCGGCTTTTGCCGACGCTATGCTTGGTCCCGATCATCCGGTTACTATGGAAGCCCAAGAATGGTACGAATATTTCTGGGCAAAATATGGTCACAACTTAACCCAACATGTGGAGGAAATAGAAGCACGCAGGTTTGCTATGCGCGCTGAAACTTGGCTAAATTATATACGGCAAATATGAGGAGGAACCAACTCATGGGACTTTGGGAAATCGAAAAACAAATGGAAATGGATGCAGCTTACAAAAAGAAGCGCGTCGAGCTTATGCTAAAAGAACTTGAACACATGCTTCAGGCTATCTCCGAACTACGAGGTAAGGCTGACGCCTTTGAACAAACCTACGGTGAAGTCCTTGAAGTGACTCCAGAATACAGTGAAAAAGCAGCTGCAATTGCACATGAACTCGGCATCACCTTGCCAGGTATACCCTTTTCTGAAGATATGAAAGAGAAACCCGGTCTCGTGGAGCGATTGACAGGTCGGGGTCGATTCTATGATGAACTCGGTTTGCAAATCCTCGATATTGCTAAACGGCGACGTGATGCAACCGGCGGCATCATGACTCTTGCAGAAATCGTGTTATTAGTAAACAAACAACGCCGAACGAGTGTTTCCCAAGTGAATGTCGCCAAAGCCCTACAAAATCTCGCTAATGCAAAATTAATTCCTGGCATCCGAAAACTACCATCGGGGATTCGCATCGTTGAACTCGTTCCACGCGAACTCACCAACGATCAGGTTGCAATCCTCTCACTCGCTAGTCGAACTGGATATACGACGCTAGAAGATATCATGACACAAACAGGATGGAATCGGGAACGTGCAGACGCGGCCCTCAACAGCTTAGAATCCGTAGGTGCAGCCAAGGTCGATAAATCATACGTGCACGGCAAACGATACTTCTTTCCCGGCCTTAATCCGACAGAATAAGGAGACTAGTACTGGCAGCTAAACGAGTACCTCTACAACTTCTCGCTCGCGGTCGAGCCATTTTGCCTGTTTTCGTTCCACCAACCGTTCAAGAATAATACGGAGTTCAGACTTCGGTAAGCTTGCCAAGTCCTTTCGATACTCTTTGAGTTTGAACAATGTGAAGGTGGTCCTCCCTGTTTTTAGTGCCCATTGTCGAATCTCATCTGCCCATTCATCATCTGTTTTCCACGTAATTCGAATAATACCTTCAGCCTCATCAATCCAGCGCCCCAATTCCTCCTTCACGAGGACGCCAAGAATAATTTTAACTGCCTGATGTCGATCTGGGCGGATATCATTGAACGGATCCAACATCACAAGTGTTCGGGTTGAGACAATATGTAAGAGCATTTCTCGGCAATAGTCCACAGTAAATCCAGCCCATTCGGCACCCCATTGTTCGATATCATCTTCCACTGTCGGAATAACGAACATGAAACCATAACGACCACGTTTGGCTATCCACACAAACCTTCGAGATAATTTTTCTATCGCTTTTTTGGCCAGTTCTTCGAGTTGCTTCTCCTCTTCCTCGGTTACAGGCATAACCAGAACCGCTGTCTCGTCCTCTGCCTCAATACTAGCCATATGTTCTCGTGTCTTCTTCAGAAGGTCTAACCATTCCTCTTTCGTGAGCTCCACATCTGCCCGAAGCTCATCCCTTTCCTTCTCCTTGGTGCGTTCTTTGACCTTTTCCTTCGACACGTTCTATCCCCTATGAACCATGAGTCTTATCCCATTCAATGTACTTAGCCCGTTCTTGAGGTGAAACCACTGATCGGATGTTTTGAATTCCATCAAGGAAATCCTGCAGACTCACAGGACGAGCCATAACCTCTTTGTCCCGAATCGCACCCGATGCATCCAATTCACGAATCGGTTGCAGTGACGCCTCACGACAAATAAGGGCAATATCAGACCCTGCATACCCCTTTGTCTGTTCGCCAAGTAAGTTAAAGTCCACATCCGGTGCCATTTCAACACCCCTTGTATGAATCTCAAAAATGCGAACTCGGGCTTCAAATTCAGGCATGGGAACCAGAATACGCCGTTCAAAGCGTCGGCGAAACGCCGCATCAAGATCCCAAGGACGATTGGTTGCTCCCAACACCACGATGTGATCACCTTTCTTGCTTTTCATGCCATCCATTTCAATGAGAAATTGGGTCTTCAAGCGGCGCTCTCCCCCCACCTGGTCAGCTCCTCGTTCCGCTGTAAGGGCATCCACTTCATCCATAAAGACAATAGCCGGTTGTTCCTTTCGCGCAGAAGTAAAGAGATTCTTAACTAATCGCTCGGATTCACCCAACCATTTCGAAACTAATGACGCTGCATCCGCGTTGAAAAAGGTGCAACCCGCCTCATTAGCCACCGCCTTAGCAATGAGTGTCTTACCACAACCGGGGGGACCAAACAACAAAACGCCTTTCCACGGTCGCCGGGCTCCCGTGAATAAATCCGGTCGCAACAAAGGCAAAATCACTGATTCACGCAGTGCTTGTTTTGCCTCCTCCAGGTCAGCAACGTCTTCCCATTTTACATCCGGTTTTTCTTTGATAATCATACTGTCGATGTCTTCTTGCAGCTCCTTCTCTTCTTGATCCTCAAACTCGACCCCCTCAAAATCTGGTGCTGGACCTCCAGCTGGAAGCCGACCACCACGCAGAGCCTTCGCCCGCGCCACATACTGATCGGCACGTTCCAAGGCAATTCGTCGCAATTGAGGGTTTTTCGACACCTTCATGACCCGAACAAGAATATCCGCTGCTTCGATGTACTTTGACATCGCCCCAGACCGTTTCCCTTGCTGGTCTAATACTAAGGCTTCCTTGGCTTTTGTCTCTGCAAGCTGAAACATGCTGCTACTGGTCAATTCCCATCAACCTGTTAAGACACTTATCACTACTCCACAAAACGCCTTCTTAAATCTCCCCCACTCAAGAAAACACTATAAGCAAATACTTAACAAACCCCAAGTTCTTGAAACAGAATTTCATTTTGTTCACTTTTACTTCTACATTTAAACCAAAGTTCAAAGCTGAATAGGCAATTATCCTAGAAATTCTTAGTGAGAATCTGTAAAGAAAAATAGAAACTATTCCCAGTACGCCTTTGCTTCTTCTTCAAGCTTTTCAAGTCTTTCATAATAGTCTGGAAACTCAATTAGATGAGCCCATGCAATCTTTCCGGTAAGAATTGGATCATCATTAGTGACATTTGTCCTCGGGTCACGGCGACCATGCTCCAACTCTACATCCATTCCTTTTCTAAATTGCTCGACATCGAACTTATCCCATTTAATACCTAGTTTCTCCCCCACCCCTTTCGCCTCCTTGGTTGTAAAAGATTTCTTGACAGTCATCTTCGTAACGCCTTCAAATATACTCTATGGTCCCAGACCATTAAGAATGCATAACTGGATTTATAATTCAATCTGAAGGAGATTTAATTCTACCGTCTAGTTGCATAGCAAATATGGAAACTTGTTACAATATCCTTTGAGTAGTAATTGGTGTATAGCCATTAATGCTGTCGAATCTTGGTGGCATTAATGGTGTTTTGACAAGCTAGGGCAGGATTGTAGCTTTTCTGGTCATCGCCTGGGAAAATCCCTGAAAAACTTATGCTGTTATCGCACCCAGAAACGCCTTCTTTAGTCTTTGCGGGACGCACTCGCGGATGGCAAATTTTACAGGATAAAATCTGAGGTAAAATTTTATTTGCCTTAAAAGTAATGAAATCGATTGACGATGAAAATGAAAGCGATTGTATGTGAAAAATACGGGTCACCGGAAGTTCTGCATTTCAAAGAGGTTGAAAAGCCTACTCCTAAGGACAATGAAGTGCTGATTAAAGTATATGCGACAACAGTGCATCGAGGAGACTCTAGAATTCGAAGTTTAAACATTCCTGGTGGAGCCTTCCAACGGCTCCTTTTTAGATTAATGCTGGGTATCAGAGGACCAAGGAAACAAATCCTTGGGATGGAGTTAGCTGGAGAAATTGAAGCAGTAGGTAAGGATGTAACACGGTTTAAAAAAGGTGACCCGGTTTTTGCATCTACTGGGATGGATTTTGGTGGTTATGCGGAATACAGATGCTTGCCTGAAGACGGGATTGTGGCAATAAAACCGACCAATCTGACCTATGAGGAAGCCGCTGCCGGAATTGCGACTGGGGGGGCTCATGCATTAAGGTTTCTTAGGAAAGGAAATATCCAGAGTGGACAAAAAGTTCTGATCTACGGTGCTTCTGGAAGTGTAGGTACTTTTGCAGTGCAGCTTGCTAAGTACTTTGGGGCAGAAGTTACCGGGGTATGCAGTACTACGAATTTAGAGTTAGTGAAGTCTTTGGGAGCTGATAAGGTAATTGATTATACTAAAGAGGATTTTACGGTAAAAGGAGAACTTTATGATTTCATTTTTGATGCCGTTGCTAAAATCTCGAAGGCAAATCGTAAGAAAGCACTTACTACGAAGGGAACATACATGTCAGCTCATGATAGTATTGGAAGCGAAAAGGTTGACGATTTAATTTTCCTCAAAGAACTTGTTGAGGCGGGAAAGATAAAACCGGTTATAGATAGAACCTATCCCTGGGAACAAATCATCGAAGCCCACAGATATGTTGACAAAGGACA